>CALEGL010000211.1 GCA_937876495.1 uncultured Bifidobacterium sp. | reverse complement strand
GGACGTCGCCCGCGCCAAGGAGTAACAGCGGGCAAAAGGAGGCCAGGCCGCGGGCAAGCGGGAGGGCCGCAAGGCCCAGGAGGGCGTCGTCGCGTCAACCGTCGTGTCGACCGGCAAGGGACAGCGTGGCGACGCGATCGAGGTGAATTCCGAAACGGACGTGGTCGCCAAGACACCGAGGTTCGTCGAGTTCGCCGACGCCGTTCTCGCAGACGCCGTGAAGGCCAAGGCCACGACCGTCGACGAGGTCCTTGCCGCTCCCGCCGAGCGCGGAACCGTCCACGAGGCCGTCGAGGAGGCCTCATCGCTGTTCGGCGAGCACGTCAAGCTCGGCCGCTTCGCCACCGTCGAGGCACCCCATGTCGAGATCTACTCCCATCGCAAGTCCGCAGAGCTTCCGCCGAGCATCGTCGCCATGGTCGCCACGGACGAGGCGGGGGCCTCCGTCGCCCATGAGGCGGCGCTGCAGATCTCCGCGATGTCCCCGCGCTGGCTCAGCCGCGAGGACGTGGACGCCGCCACGCTCGAATCCGAGCGTCGCGTCGCCATGGAGAAGACCAGCGACGAGCTTGCCGCCAAGGGCAAGCCGCAGGCCGTGATTGACAAGATCGCGCCGAAGATCGTCGAGGGTCGTCTCAACGCCTTCTACAAGGAGAACGTCCTGCTCGACCAGGCGTATGTGAAGGATCCCTCCAAGACGGTCGGAGATCTCTTCCGTGAGGCCGGCGGCAGGGCCATCGCCTTCGTGCGCATCGAGGTCGGCAAGTCCGAGGAGGACTGAATCTCCTCCGAGTTCCCGTCGGGCGGGGCATCCGAAACCGGATGCCCCGCCCGACGACGTTCCGGTGCCCTTGCGGCTTTCGTTCCGCTGCCCGGGTTCCGTCGGTCGGTTCTGTCGTCGTGGCCGTGTAGCCTTGCCCTGGTTCGACGGGGGCGCAAGGGCGCCCCGGGCAGGGGGTCCATAGGAATGACGGACGAGACGGCCAGGGAATCGCGGCGTGTTCTTCTCAAGCTCTCCGGGGAGGCCTTCGGCGGAGGGTCGGTCGGCATCGACACGCATGTCGTCCGTCGCATCGCCCGCGAGATCGCCACGGCCGTGGCCCAAGGGGTCCAAGTGGCCATCGTCGTGGGGGGAGGCAACTTCTTCCGCGGAGCGGAGCTTCAGCAGGCGGGCATCGACCGCAGCCGTGGAGACTACATGGGCATGCTGGGCACGGTGATGAACTGCCTTGCCCTGCAGGACTTCCTCGAGCAGGAGGGGCAGGCGACGCGCGTCCAGACCGCCATCGCCATGGGCCAGGTGGCCGAGCCCTACATCCCGCTCAAAGCCATCCGGCATCTCGAGAAGGGCCGCGTGGTCATCTTCGGCGCAGGCGCCGGCATGCCATACTTCTCCACCGACACGGTCTCCATCCAGCGGTCGCTGGAGATCCACTGCGACGAGGTGCTTATGGGCAAGAATGGCGTCGACGGCGTGTACACGGCAGACCCGCGCCGTGATGCCACGGCCCGTCGCTTCACCGCGCTGAGCTACACCCGCGCGCTCGTCGACAATCTGTCGGTGATGGATGCCTCGGCCCTGTCCATGGCGCGCGACAACGGCAAGCGCATCCGGGTCTTCGGACTCGAGGGCGACGGCAACGTGACGAAGGCCCTGATCGGCGAACCCATCGGCACGCTGGTGTCGGACGTCGAGTCTACCGTTGCCGAATAAGGAAGGCCCCGGCCGGTACTCGGCATTCACCGTCGAATGACGGCCATCACACCGGGACGAGTTCCCAGAATCGGAAGGATCATCATGGCATCAGCGATCACCCAGGCGAAGGAGCAGATGGCCAAGTCGGTCGAGGCGACCAAGGAGAACTTCTCCGGCATTCGCACGGGCCGAGCCAACCCCGGTCTTCTCAACGGCCTCACCGTGGATTACTACGGGGTCCCCACTCCCATAAAATCGGTGGCATCCATCGGTGTTCCAGAGCCACGCACTCTGTCGGTCACGCCCTATGACGCCTCGCAGGCCAACGCCGTCGAAAAGGCCATCCGCGACTCCGATCTCGGGGTGAGCCCCCGACGTGACGGCAACGTCATCCGCATCACCATGCCGGAGTTGACGGAGGACCGTCGCCGCGAATACGTCAAGCTGGCCAAGACCAAGGCGGAGGACGGCAAGGTCGCCGTGCGCAACATCCGCCGCAAGGCCAAGGAGGAGATCGACCGCAGCGTCAAGGACGGCGAGATCGGCGAGGACGAGGGCGACCGTCTCCTCAAGGAGCTCGACAAG
The DNA here is from genome assembly GCA_937876495.1 of uncultured Bifidobacterium sp. GTDB lineage: Bacteria > Actinomycetota > Actinomycetes > Actinomycetales > Bifidobacteriaceae > Bifidobacterium. The sequence goes on along the minus strand of CALEGL010000211.1, from coordinate 6,819 downwards.
CTCACCCGACAGGTCACCGACCAGCTCGACGAGCTGTTCGAAACCAAGCGCAGCGAGATCATGGAGGTCTGACCCACGCGGGTCGACGCATCCGAAGGACGGCCGATGAGCGTTCGCAGACGACATGACGATCCCCAGGAGGACGTGGAGCAGGTCGTCGAGCAGATCAACCGCAGGGCGGGCAGGAACATGCCCCAGGCGGTCGCGACGGCGGTCGTGCTCATCGCCATCATCCTCGCGTGTCTGTGGATCAGCATGGATCTCTTCCTGCTGTTGATCGTCGTCTTCATGATCCTCGCCCTGTGGGAGCTGCGCGTCGACTTCGCCACGGCGGGTCTTCACATCCCCGTGGTGACTCTCTGGATCTGCTCCACGGCGACGCTGGTCGCCACCTACTATTCGCCGCGGCATGTGATGGCGATGACCGTGGCGGTGGCGCTGTCGATGCTCGCCGTCGTCGTCATGTCGACGATGACCCTGAGCTTCGGCAACCGACTCCCCCTAGCCGTGGCGGACAAGCTGGCCAGCGCCGACCCTTCGGCTCGCGTCGAGTCATCGTTCAACCACGAGGCCGGGGAACTGCATCACAGCCGGCTGAGCCATATGGCCGTGTCCATGTTCTCGCTGATGTACGTGCCGCTTCTCGCCTCCTGCATCGTGCTGGCGCTCACCTTCCACGGCCATCAGTTCGCCCATGCGCTGATCCTCGTGTTCCTCCCGGCTCTCAGTGACACCGGCGGGCTGTTCGCCGGGGCGTGGTTCGGGCGCCACAAGCTGTCCCCGCGCATCTCGCCCAAGAAGTCGGTGGAGGGACTGGTCGGATCCATGCTGCTCGCCACCGTCGGGGCCTATGCGATCTTCGCCTGCACCTGGTCCGGACGCTGGACGGACCGGTGGTGGGTCCCGCTCGTGGCGGGCGTCATGGTCGGAGTCGTGGGCACCTTCGGCGACCTGTGCGCGTCCATGCTCAAACGCGACATCGGCATCAAGGACATGGGGCATCTGCTCAAAGGACATGGCGGGGTCATGGACCGCGTCGACTCCATTCTGCTGTCGGCCCCCTTCCTCACCGCCATGCTGTGGATGACTGGGCTATGATTCGCGTGACCGGCACGGTTCGTCCGTGCGGGCCGATGGCGTGATCCCGTGGGCGAGGCCGTCCCGATGCGGTCGATGGGACGGAGGATGCGGATGCAGGAGGATGACATGGACGTGACGCGTTCCGGAGGCGTCGACGGCGCCGCGGGTCGGGTTCCGCAGGACGTGACTGCCGTGGACTCTTTGGAATCCGCCGTCCCGTCGTCTTCGCAAGCTCCGTCGGCGTCGCACGGCTTCCGCGAGGTGCTGGCCGCGGGGCATCACCGTCGGGGGAAGCCACAGCGCCATCTCGCCGACATGACCGATGCCGAGGCCGCCGAGGCCATGGCAGCGCTTGGTCTGCCGGGATTCCGCGCCCGCCAGCTCGCCTCCCATTACTTCGGGCATCTCGATGCGGACGCCGAGGCTTTCACCGACCTTCCCGCGGCCCGCCGCCAGGAGATCGGAAGGACGTTCCTTCCTCCTCTCATCGCGGAGGTCACCCATCAGACGGCCGACGAGGGAACGACCGTCAAGACGCTCTGGCGCCTGTTCGACGGCGCTCTCATCGAATCAGTCCTCATGCGTTACCCCAATCGCGCCACCCTGTGCATTTCCAGCCAGGTCGGATGCGGGATGGGCTGTCCCTTCTGCGCCACGGGCGGTCTCGGACTCACGAGGAACCTGTCGACCGCGGAGATCCTCGAGCAGGTCCGCGTCGCCGCCCGGATGATGCGGGATGGACGTGTCACCGGCGGGCCTGGACGTCTGAGCAACGTCGTATTCATGGGCGAGGGCGAGCCCATGGCCAACTACCGGTCCGTCACGGCCGCGGTGCGACGCATCTGCGCGCCCGTGCCGAAGGGGTTTGGCATTTCCGCGAGGAACATCACGGTGTCCACCGTCGGCGTGGTCCCCGGAATCCGCCGACTTGCGGGGGAGGGGCTGCCGATCCGCCTCGCGGTGTCGCTGCACGCCCCCGATGACGCCCTGCGCGACGAGCTCGTGCCCATGAACCGGCGCTTCGACACCACCCAGGTGCTCGATGCCGCTCATGACTACTTCCTGGCCACCAAGCGACGCGTGAGCATCGAATACGCATTGATGCGGGGCATCAACGACCAGGAGAGGCATGCGCGGGAGCTGGCGAGACGTCTCAACCACTATGGTGACAACTGGGTGCATGTCAATCCCATCCCCCTCAACCCCATAGAGGGGTCGCGGTGGACGGCGTCGAAGCCCGAGGACGAGATGCGCTTCCTCGAGGTGCTTCATTCGGCGGGCATCACGGCCACTCTGCGCGACACACGCGGCAGCGACATCGACGGAGCCTGCGGCCAGCTCGCCGCCCGTGCCGTGAAGGACGCGGGGACGTCCGCGGAACGGACCGTTCCGGTCGCGTCCTGACCACGGTCCCTTTCTCCCGGACGTCCGCTTTGACGAAGGGGGTCGCTAGTCTGGACTCCAGCGCCGACGGGCGCAATGCCGAGGAGGTTCCCATGTCGCTGGCGGTTCGTGTCATCCCGTGTCTTGACGTGGACGCCGGACGTGTCGTCAAAGGCGTCCACTTCGAGCATCTGCGCGATGCGGGAGATCCCGTCGAACTCGCAGCGGAGTACTACCGCCAGGGCGCGGACGAGCTCACCTTCCTCGACGTCACGGCCTCCAGCTCGCACCGTCGGACCATGGTCGACGTCGTCAGTCGCACATCCGAACGTCTTTTCATCCCTCTCACAGTCGGCGGTGGCGTGCGCAGCGTCGAGGATGTCGATTCCCTGCTGCGCTGCGGCGCCGACAAGGTGGGTGTCAACACGGCAGCCATCAACGACCCCTCCCTGATTGAGCGCATCGCCCGCCGTTTCGGCAACCAGGTCCTCGTCCTCTCCGTCGACGCCCGAAGGGAGCGCGGGGAACGGCATACGGCCTCGGGATACGAGGTCACGACGATGGGCGGGCGGAAGTCCACGGGTATCGACGCCCTCTGGTGGGTCCGTCGGGCGCAGGAGCTCGGCACGGGGGAGATCCTCCTTAACTCGATGGACGCCGACGGCACGAGGGACGGCTTCGATCTCGAGATGATTCGTGACGTGCGTCGGGAGGTGACCATCCCCCTCATCGCCAGCGGCGGGGCGGGGAAGCCGGAGGACTTCCCCCCGGCCGTGGCCGCCGGCGCCGACGCCGTGCTGGCGGCTTCGGTGTTCCATTTCGGCATCATGACCATCGCCGACGTCAAACGGGAGCTTCGTCGTGCCGGCTACACGGTCAGGGCGGTGCCTGGGGTCTGATCGGGTGACATGACGCGAATCTGCCGCGGCGTCCTCGGGGCGTTCGCCGGCACGTATGGCCCGCCGCTGGAGGCGGCGGGACGCAGGAACGCAGGAACCTAGGAACGGAAGACGACATGGCTCAGACTGCTCGATCCACACGCATGGCGGAGGCGTCCCCCGAGGCGGGGACGACCGGACGCCTCGACCCCTCGATCGCCTCGCGTCTCAAGCGAGACTCCAAGGGGCTGGTCGCGGCCGTCGTGCAGCAGTACGACACCCATGAGGTGCTCATGGTCGGGTACATGAACGACGAGGCGCTGCATCGCACGCTGACCACGGGGCGCGTGACGTTCTGGTCCAGATCCCGCCAGGAGTACTGGCGCAAGGGAGACACCTCAGGACATGTCCAGTACGTCAAGGGGGTGTCGCTGGACTGCGACGGCGACGCCCTCCTCGTCGAGGTCGACCAGGTGGGGGCCGCCTGCCATACGGGGGCCCGATCCTGCTTCGATGCCGGCGGCCCGCTGCCGGTCGTCGAGGGACATCGCACACCGGAACAGGAGGCGGAGAGATGACGGAATGCAGTGTCAGCGGCCTCAGCTGGGGCCAGACCTGGCCGGACTGCGCCACCTTCCACGCCCTGGCCGACGAGGGATACCGCGTCATTCCCATCGTCCGGCGGCTGCTTGCAGATTCGCTCACCCCCGTCGGGCTGTATGAACGGCTCGCGGGCGGACGAAGCGGCACCTTCATCCTCGAATCCGCGGAATACGGGGGGTCATGGAGCCGCTACAGCTTCATCGGCGTCGATTCGATGGCCCAGCTTCGCTCCGACCATGGCCGCGCGGACTGGCTGGGGACGGTTCCGGCCGGCATCCCGCGTGAAGGTGACGCCATCGAGGTGGCCCACGCCGCTCTCAAGGCGCTTCGGGCCCCGCATGTCGAGGGCCTTCCCAACCTCACCGGCGGACTCGTCGGATCCGTGGGATGGGACGCCATCCGGCACTGGGAGCCGACGCTGAGAGCCCAGGCCCCGGACGAGACGGGGCAGCCCGAGCTCGCTCTGTCGCTCGCCACCGACGTGGCCGTCGTCGACCATGTGTCCGGGTCCGTCTGGCTGGTCGCCAACGCCGTCAACGTCGACAACCGTCCCACACGGGCCGACGAGGCCTATGACGGTGCGGTGGCCCGTCTCGACCGCATGCAGAAGGCGGCCGCCACGCCGGTGGAGGGCGAGGCCAGGGTGAGCGTCCTCGACCCCGGCGCGCCGACCCCCGAGCTGCGCTTCCGCACGCCGAAGGACGAGTACGAACGTTCCGTCGAGGCGGCGAAGCGGCATATCGTCGATGGCGACGTCTTCCAGGTCGTCATCTCCCAGCGGCTCGACATCGATTCCCCGGCCGACCCCTTCGACGTCTATCGGGTGCTGCGCACGCTGAACCCCAGCCCCTACATGTACTTCTTCGTCCTCACCGACCCTCAGGGACGCGACTTCTCCGTCATCGGATCCAGTCCGGAGACCCTCATCAAGGTGGACGACGGCCATGTCATGACATTCCCCATCGCCGGCTCACGTCCTCGCGGAAGCACCCCCGAGGAGGACGAGAGGCTCTCCAAGGAGCTGCTCGCCGATCCCAAGGAGCGCAGCGAGCACATCATGCTCGTCGACCTGTCGCGCAACGACCTCAGCCGCGTCTGCGTGCCGGACAGCGTCGAGGTCGTCTCCCTGATGGACATCAGGCGATTCAGCCACATCATGCACATCTGCTCGACGGTGACGGGACGTGTGGCCTCGGGGGTGAGCACCTTCGACGTGTTCACCTCGGCGTTCCCCGCCGGCACCCTGTCGGGCGCCCCCAAGCCGCGCGCCGTCGACATCATCGACGAGCTCGAGCCGGCGGACCGCGGCATCTACGGAGGCACGGTGGGCTACTTCGACTTCTCGGGGAACATGGACATGGCCATCGCCATCCGCACGGCGTTCCTGCGGGACCACGAGGCCTCCGTGCAGGCCGGGGCCGGCATCGTGCTCGATTCCGTCCCCGCGAACGAATGGCAGGAGACGCGCAACAAGGCGGAGGCCAGCGTCGAGGCCGTGCAGATTGCGGCACGTCTGCGCAATCTGTGACGCAGCCCGGTACGGGGCCGGCCCGGCGGGTCGCGGACGGGGTGCGCGGAGGGTCCACGGCTTTCCACCGCGGCGACTACAGTGGCCCGAGGACACAAGCGAAGGAGAGGACTGTGACGGTACTCGACGATCTGATGGCGGGGGCCCTGGAGGATGCGAGGGCCCGGGAGCGGGCCGTATCCCTTGACGAGGTGCGCAGGGCCGCCGTCGCGGCTCCCGCTCCTCTGAACGCCCGGGAGTGGCTCAGAAGGGATGACGCCGTCCCGGTGATCGCCGAGGTCAAACGGGCGTCCCCATCCAAGGGACATCTGGCCGACATCCCCGATCCGGGCGCGCAGGCCCGCGACTACGAGAAGGGCGGCGCCTCGGCCATCTCCGTGCTCACCGAGGGCCGTCGTTTCCTGGGATCCCTCGAGGACCTCGACGCCGTCCGTGCAGCGGTACACATCCCCGTGCTGCGCAAGGACTTCATCGCCACCGACTACCAGGTGTGGGAGGCCAGGGCACATGGGGCCGACCTCGTGCTGCTCATCGTGGCCGCACTCGACGACGCCACGCTTCGCCGGCTGCTCGACCTCGTCCACGAACTCGGCATGACGGCCCTCGTCGAGGCGCACACCCGCGAGGAGATCGACCGTGCCGTCGCGGCAGGGGCATCGATGATCGGCGTGAACGCCCGTAACCTCAAGGACCTGAAGGTCGACGTGAGCCGCTACCGTCAGCTCGCCGACGACCTGCCCGCGGACGTCATCCGCGTCGCGGAATCCGGCGTCTTCGGCAGCGTCGAGGTGTAGGATTACGCCCGGGCCGGCGCGGACGCCGTCCTGGTGGGCGAGGGCGTCGCCACGGCCGACGACCACGTCCTCGCGGTCTCCCGCCTCGTGACGGCGGGACGCCGGGTGCGCGCTTCGGAGAAACTGCCCCTGAGCACGCATCAGGGACCCTACTTCGGACGCTTCGGCGGACGATACGTCCCCGAGGCCCTGGTCGGCGCCCTCGACGAACTCGAGCGGGTGTACGAGGAAGCCAAGGCGGACCCCGCGTTCCATCGCGAGTTCGCCCGTCTCAACCGCCAGTACGTGGGGCGTCCCTCGCCGCTCACCGAGGCTCCGCGTTTCGCGGCCCGTCTCAACGAGCGGACCGGAATCAACGCCCGGGTCTTCCTCAAGCGCGAGGACCTCAACCACACCGGAGCCCACAAGATCAACAACGCCCTCGGACAGGCGCTTCTCGTCAAGCGCATGGGCAAGCACCGCGTCATCGCCGAGACCGGCGCCGGGCAGCACGGCGTCGCCACCGCCACCGTCTGCGCCCTGCTCGGCCTCAAATGCCGCATCTACATGGGCC
>CALEGL010000210.1 GCA_937876495.1 uncultured Bifidobacterium sp. | reverse complement strand
CACGGTCGGCGAGGCGCACGTCGATGGTCTGGACGATCCTCATGTCGCCGTTGGCAAGGATGGTCGCGTCGTAGTCCAGCGACCGGTAGCTCAGGTCGGCGGAGCTCCCCGACCCCAGCGATACGAAGGCGATGACGACGACCACCACAAACGCAGCGAATAGCGATGTGGCCGCCTTGACAAGAACCCGCTTCGATGACATGACGTCTCCCCGTCCCCGGTTTCCATTCCTGCTTTCCCCGCGCCCCGACCCGACGTTTCCGATCCGGCCATCACGTCGGCCGCATCGGATGCAACGGGAACGAGGCCCATGTGCCGCTGAGCGAACTCGTCTCCGCCCGACTCCGACGAAGGCCTGACATCCTCGGCCCACGATGACGGACCGGGGCCGACCGCCTTCGGAGAACGGCCGGTTCCGGTGTCAGACCCGCGCTAGAACTTCACCTGCGGGGCCTGGCGCGCCCCCTCGTCGGCCTGGAAGTACTGCGCATGCTCGAAGTGGAACATGCCGGCGATGATCACCGTGGGGAACTTCTCGATTGCCGTGTTGAGCTTGAGCACGACGTCGTTGTAGAACTGCCGCGCATAGGCGATCTTCTGCTCGATGCCCGACAGCTGGCTCTGCAGGTCGAGGAAGTTCTGGTTCGCCTTGAGGTCCGGATAGGCCTCGGCGGTGGCCCTCAGATCGACCAGCGCCCTGGACAGGGCGTTCTCGGCCGTCGCACGCTGGACGGCGGTGGCGTTGGGGTCGTTCGCGGCTGCGACAGCGCCCGCACGGGCCCGGGTCACTTCGGTGAGCACCGTGGATTCATGGCCGGCATAGCCCTTGACGGTCTCCACGAGATTGGGGATGAGGTCGGCGCGCTGCTTGAGCTGCACGTCGATCTGGGCCCAGCCGTTGCCCACCCTGTTGCGCAGCGTCACCAGCGAGTTGTAGGCGGCGACGCCCCAAAGCAGCACGATGACGACAAGAACTATCACGATGATGCCGATGACGTATCCCATATGCTTCCTTGCTTCTACGGCCCCGGAGAACGCCCGGGGGAGCCCTCGGCCCGATGAACGGCCGCCCTTCGGCTTCATTCAACCAGCACCTCACGTCATCGTGACGACGACGCGAGACGGGCGGCCGCGCACTCTCCGCGCTACGAATGCGGAGGGCCCCGCGGTCCTATCGGATCGCGGGGCCCCTGCTTCAATCAGCTCGGTCGTTCCGGTTTCCGCATCCTCTCACGGAATCCGGAACGCGGACGGCGTTCAGTCCTCGAAGGGATCGAAGTCGCGACGGACGCGGCGGCGCGGACGTTCCGAACGCTCCTCGCGGTCGGCGCGGTACTCGTCGTAGTTCTCATCGGCGGCGTAGCGCGGATTGCGGTCGTCACGACGACCCCTGCCTCCGCGGCGCGCACCACGGTCGTCCCTGCGGAATCCCCGGTCGTCGCGACGGTCGTCGCGGTCGTCGCGGTCCTCACGTGGGGCGCGACGACGACGCGGACGATCCTCGTCATAGTCACGGTCACGGTCTCGATCGCGGGCGGGACGCTCGCCGCGGTCATCGGAGTCATCGTCGCGGTCGTCGCGGTCCTCACGCGTGGGACGACGACGCGGACGATCCTCGTCATAGTCACGGTCACGGTCCGA
>CALEGL010000209.1 GCA_937876495.1 uncultured Bifidobacterium sp. | reverse complement strand
GACGTCGTCCGCCCCTCGAATGATGCGAGGAACGACGTCTACACAGCGTCAGCACGACGCCGAGCACCACCAGAACGACCAGCACCACGCCCATCGCGACGCTGCCGATGACGCGGGTGCGTGACGAGGTCGCCGTCGCCTTCCGCGTCGAGATCTCGGACATCATCGCCAATGCCGACCCCGACCAGTCGGGGTCGTCCCCCTTGACCAACGGCTTCAGGGCGGCCGCCGACAGGTCGTCCACCGTGGCCTGGCTGCGCAGCCAGGAATCCGAATTCGACGAGACCGCCACCACGAGGTTGCCGTCGGAGGACGCCACGGCCAGCAGCACCGTGTTCGCCGGGGGCTCGAGAGACTCGAGCAGATCGGCCGCCCAGGCGGAGGGCGACGTCTCGGTTCCGAAGCTCGACACGTACAGCAGCCTCACCGAGACGCCGGTGGTCCGCTTCGTCCTGGCTATGGCGTCGCTCACCGTGGAGAAGTCCGACCCGAGGAGATTCTCGGTGTCGGTGATGTCGTCGCTGAGCGTCGTCTCGGATCCGGTCTCCGTCGCCGCCACCGCCGGCATGCCCGAGGCGGCCGCGAAGACGGATGCCACCGATGCCAGGATCAGAGCCACAACGATGAGAGACACTGGGATGTTCCGGTCCGGGATCCATGTCCGAAACGGCCGTGCCGCCGATCGTCCCGCCCCCCGGGGATGCCCCTCGGCGTGGCCGCCATCGACCACAGCCGAAGCATGCCTCCGCTCTCCGCGAGTCCAGATCATAGCCTCCACCTTAGCGGCCGGTCTTCTCTACCGTGCCGCGCATCCAGAACATCCTCCGTGAAGGGAGAGACGACATGCCACAGTTCCAGGTCGATTCCGAGCATCTGCGCGCGTCCAGCGCGGCCGTCAGCGCTTCGGTGTCATCGATTCGCGACGCCGTCAACGGGATGTACGCGAATCTCACTGGTCTTCAGAACGCATGGAGGGGAGGTGCCGCCAGCCAGTTCGGATCCGTGGTCACCCAGTGGAGGGCAGCGCAGCAGCAGATGGAGCAGTCCCTCGAATCCATCCAGCGGGCTCTGTCCCAGGCGTCGGACGTCTACGCCGACGCGGAGACCCAGGCATCGCGTCTGTTCTCGGGGTCCTGAATCCATGAAGGCCGCGGGCGAGGAGATCACGGCACCCGACCGCCGAGATGATTCCGTCGCCCTCCGGCCGACGATGATGGACGGCGAGGGCCGATGACGACGACGGTTCGAGATCCCGGGCGATAGCGAGAACAAAAGCCACGACGACAATGACGGAGGGCCGTATCCCGCAAGGGATACGGCCCTCCGTCACGTGCATCCGTCAGGAACCGCGTACGGCCCCTCGGGAATGTCCACCGAAGCGTCCGACCTGGCTCAGTAGCCCATGTCGGCGCCGGCGCCGGCGTTCGGCTGCGCGGCCGGCGGCTCAGGCTTGTTGGCCACGACGGCCTCGGTGGTCAGAAACAGTCCGGCGATGGAGGCGGCGTTCTGCAGAGCGGAACGCGTCACCTTGACCGGGTCGGCCACGCCGGCCGCCAGCAGATCCTCATAGGTGTCGGTGGCGGCGTTGAAGCCCTGTCCCGCCGGCAGCTCGCGGACCTTGTCGAGCACGACGTCGCCCGAGACGCCCGAGTTCTCGGCGATCTGCTTGATCGGGGCCTCGACGGCGCGGAACACGATGGCGGCTCCCGTCGCCTCCTCGCCGGTCAGAGCCCTGACCTCGGGGGCATCCTCGGCCTTCTTCGCTGCCTGCACGAGAGCCACGCCGCCTCCCGGCAGCAGGCCCTCCTCGATGGCGGCCTTGGCGTTGCGCACCGCGTCCTCGATGCGGTGCTTGCGCTCCTTGGCCTCGACTTCGGTGGCCGCGCCGACCTTGATGACGGCGACGCCGCCGGACAGCTTGGCGAGACGCTCCTGGAGCTTCTCGCGGTCGTAGTCGGAGTCGGTGTTCTCGATCTCGGCGCGGATCTGGGCCACGCGGGCGTCGACCTCGGCCTTCGAGCCACCGCCGGAGACGATGGTCGTCTCGTCCTTGGAGACGATGACCTTCTTGGCGGTGCCGAACACGGACATGTCGATGGAGTCGAGCTTGAGGCCGAGCTCGTCGGACACCACCTGGGCACCGGTGAGGATGGCCATGTCCTGAAGCATGGCCTTGCGGCGGTCGCCGAATCCGGGGGCCTTGACGGCGCAGGAGGTGAACGTCCCGCGGATCTTGTTGAGGATCAGCGTGGGCAGGGCCTCGCCGTCGACGTCCTCGGCGATGATGAGCAGCGGCTTGCCGGTCTTCATGACCAGCTCGGCGATGTGCACGACGTCCTGCTGGCTGGAGACCTTCCCGGAGGTGAGCAGGATGTACGGATCCTCCAGCACGGCGGTCTGGTCGTCGGCGTTGGTGACGAAGTACGGAGCGATGTAGCCCTTGTCGAAGCGCATGCCCTCGGTGAACTCGAGATCCAGGCCGAAGCGGTTGTTGTCCTCGACGGTGACCACGCCGTCCTGACCGACCTTGTCAAGAGCCTCGGCGATCTTCTCGCCGACCTCGGGATCCGCGGCGGAGATGGTGGCGGTGGCCGCGATCTGCTCCTTGGTCTCGACGTCCTTGGCCGCGGCCACAAGCTCCTTGACGATGACGTCCGAAGCCTTCTCGATGCCGCGACGCAGGGCGATGGGGTTGGATCCCGCGACGACGTTCTTCAGACCCTCATGGACGAGGGACTGGGCGAGCACCGTAGCCGTGGTAGTTCCGTCGCCTGCGACGTCATCGGTCTTCTTGGCGACCTCCTTGACGAGTTCGGCGCCGATGCGCTCAAAGGGGTCCTCGAGGTCGATCTCCTTGGCGATGGACACGCCGTCGTTGGTGATGGTGGGGGCACCGTACGTCTTGTCGAGGACGACGTTGCGGCCCTTGGGCCCCAGCGTCACCTTCACGGTGTTCGCCAGCTTGTCCAGACCGGCGAGCATGCCCTGACGGGCCTCCTCGTCGTATGCGATGATCTTTGCCATTGTTCCTCCACATATGGCTTGGGGTGTGTATCCCACCCGCGACGGAGAGCCATGGCCGGCCGTCAGCTGCCGCCTTATCACTCACCCATCCCGAGTGCTAGACGCGAGATTAGCACTCACACCATCGGAGTGCCAACACGACGCGTCGATTGCGCCGTGGGCATGACTGCGCCCACGCGGGCCCGGGCGATCCCATCCCGGCCGGATTGGCACAAGAAAAAGCCCGACGTCCTTGCGGACGTCGGGCCCGACCACCCCGAAGGACGGTCCTAGACGAATCAGATGCGCTTCACCGTGGTCGCCTGAAGGCCCTTCGGGCTCTTCTCGGACTCGTACTCGACCCGGTCGTTCTCATGCAGGGTCCGATGACCCTCGCCCTGGATGGCCGAGTAATGGACGAAAACGTCCTCTCCGCCGTCGTCGGGGCTGATGAATCCATAGCCCTTCTGATCATTGAAAAACTTCACGGTACCTTGTGCCATTGCAATCATCCCTCATTCGAGCACCGCACAGACATACAGAAGAGTCCGACCAATTTCGCGCTCACCATCTCGCGGCGTGACTCAGTATACAGATAAAAAGGGAAGAAACGCCGCCTCATGGCCAACGCGGATATCGAGAACCGGAATCTGACCGTCGATTGCGAACTCGACCGGAACACCCCGGACATCCCGGTCCGCGGGGAGAACACGGAACCCCGTCAGCCGGATGGCCGCGACGGCATTCGACCGATGCGCTTCTAGCTGAGCAGAACCACGACAATCGGAGCCGAGAGGCCGGACATCTGCTTGACCGAAGAGATCCCCAGCCTGCTGGCGACGTCCTGGGCCGTGGCCTCATCCGTCTCGTTCTGATACCACACCACGGTCTGTGAAGGCGTCGACCCGCTCGGATTGGCTGCGACGACGCTGGTGTATCCCGCCTCCGTGAGCACCGCGGCCTTGCGCGCCGCGTATCCGGTCACGCTCGTGGCGTTGACGACCCGGACCGACGTGGATTTGTTGACGGCCTGGGAGGCGGAGGACGACGAGGACGACGGGGACGACGATTCGTCCGTCGCGGAGGACGAGGAGGCATCGGCGGAGGATGCGGAAGCCGTCGCGGAGGACGAAGCAGAGGACGAGGAGGCCGCGGCGGAGGATGACGAAGACGACGCCGCCGTCGACGCCACGGAGGAGGACGAGGATCCGCCCGCCAGGGACATCAGTCTGGAGGCCTGTCCGGAGACCGTCCCCCATACGACGAGTCCGACGAGCGCCGCCACGAGGAAGGCGATGACCACGGGCGCGATCCTCACCACCCATGACCTCGACCCCCGATGCACCCCCACGGGACCCTCCGGGGGATCATCGAACACGTCCCTGTCTGCGACGCCGGATGTGGACTGCCTACGCGCCATGATGGTCTTCCCTTCACTGCACCGACCGTCGAAGTCTATCGCGCCCGGTCCTTCTGACGGGGATGGTCTTCCCCATGTCCACGGTACATCCACAGGTACGTCTACGGCATGGCCGGGCACCTCCATGCGCGATGACGAGACATGCCCCTACGGTGGGCCGGGTGACGGCATCACGCATCAGACCGATCAGCGAGCTCATGGATCCCGGCTGGGCGAAGGCCTTGGCCGACGTCGAGCCGACCATCCACCGGATGGGCGACTTCCTCCGCGCCGAGAACGCCGCGGGACGCCCCTGGCTGCCGGCATCGCGCAACATCCTGCGCGCCTTCACCATCCCCTTCGACTCCATCCAGGTGCTCATCGTGGGGCAGGACCCCTATCCCACGCCCGGCCATCCCGTGGGTCTGAGCTTCTGCGTGGCCCCGGACGTCCATCCTCTTCCCGCGAGTCTGAGAAACATCTTCCGGGAGATGTGCGACGACCTCCATGCGCCCATGCCCGCCAACGGCGACCTGACCCCCTGGACGAGACGCGGCGTGATGCTGCTCAACAGATGCCTGACCGTGCAGGTGGGGCGCCCCAACAGCCATCAGGGCAAGGGCTGGGAGGATGTGACCGAGGCCGCGATCCGAGCCCTGGACGCCCGCGTCGACGCCCAGGGCCGTCCCAGGCCGCTCGTCGCGATTCTCTGGGGGCGAAACGCTCGGAGTCTGGCCCCTCTGCTCACCCATGCCGCCATCATCGCCTCGGCACATCCCAGCCCCCTATCCGCATCCCACGGATTCTTCGGTTCGCGTCCCTTCTCCCGCGCCAATGCGGCCCTCCTGTCCATGGGAGCCGCGCCCGTGGACTGGAGTCTCCCATCCGCGGACTGATGGGACCCGTCGCGGATGGCGGACGGGCCCTCTCCACCGCCGGCTACAATGGCACTCCGACCATGTCAGTGCCATACAGGGGCGATACCCGACCGACAACGAGAGCGTGACGCCATGACCCTTTCCCCCCAGCCTCCATTCCCCGAAACGAAGGTGCCTATGAACACCGCCGAAGGGACGGGAACGCCGGGACCGGCCCCGGACGATCTGCGCCGTGCGGACTCCATCGCCGACCGGCTCCGCACCCGGTTCACCCGCACTCTGGTGGGACAGACGAATCTGCGCGAGGCGCTGATCGTCACCCTTGCCGCCTCCGGACACATCCTCATCGAATCCGTTCCGGGTCTGGCGAAGACGACGGCCGCCCAGACGCTGGCGGCATCGGTGTCCGGCACCTTCCGGCGCGTGCAGTGCACGCCCGACCTCATGCCCTCCGACCTCGTGGGCACCCAGATCTTCGATTTCGCCTCGCAGCGCTTCGTCACGCGCACGGGTCCGATCCATGCGAACATCGTGCTTCTCGACGAAATCAACCGGTCCAACGCCAAGACGCAGTCCGCCATGCTCGAGGCCATGGCCGAGGGCGCCACGACGATCGGCGGCGAGCGCATCGCCCTGCCATCACCGTTCATGGTCATCGCCACGGAGAACCCCATCGAAGAGGAGGGGACCTTCCCCCTGCCCGAGGCGCAGATGGACCGCTTCACGATGAAGACCGTCATGACCTATCCCACGCCCGAGGAGGAGCGCCGCATGCTCACGATGCTGTCGAAGCGCCCCTCCGACTCGGTCGACCCGGCCTCCCTGGGGCAGGACACGGTGTCACTGGACGATGTGACGTTCCTCCGAAGGGCCACTCGCGGCATCCACGTGTCGGACGCCATAGCCGACTACGCGGTGGGTATCGCCTGGACCACCCGAGGCGGGGGCCCGAATCCGGTCAAGGGACTGTCGGAGCGCGTGCGTCTCGGCGCAAGTCCCCGTGCCTCCATCGCGCTGGTGCGCACGGCCCAGGCCACGGCCCTGCTGTCGGGACGCGACTACGTCATCCCCGAGGACGTGCGACGTTTCGCTCATGACGTGCTGCGGCACCGCATCCTGCTCACCTTCGAGGCGCTGGCGGACGGCGTCAGGACCGACGAGGTCATCGATGACGTCATCGAGGCGGTCCCCGTCCCATGAGCGAAGGATCGATTCCCGGGGATCCCGTCCGCCGCCGCATCGAACGTCTTGGCTCGACCCTGGGCATACCGACCGTCCGACGGGCCCTGGGACTTCTCGAGGGGGAGCATCCTTCCGGCAGGGCGGGCGGTTCGGGAGACGTCATGGACATCCGCCCGTACACCGTCCAGGATGAGGCGCGTCTCATCGACTGGAAGGCGAGCGCCAGGGCCGGTCGCCCGATCGTCGTCCGCAGAGAGAGGACGGCGACCTCCCGCGTGTGGATGCTGGTGGACGTCGGGCGGGAGATGACGGGCGTCTGCCCCTCCGGGGAGCGTGCATGGGCCGTGGCGGCCAACGCCCTGTGCATGGTCGCGTCGCTGAGCCTGAGACGCTTCGATGACATCTCCTTGGTGTTCGCCGACTCCCGACGAATCGTGCGCATGCCCTTCCACGGTGGATTCGCGCACTTCGAACGCGTTCTTGACTCCGCATTGAACCGCCGCTGCTACGCCCCCCGGTACTTCGCCTCCCTCCTCGTCTACGCCTCGTGCCTCGCCCGCCGCCCCTGTCGTGTCGTCCCCTCCACAGCCGACCCCGCCCGCACCTTCCCTCCCTCCCGCACGTCCTCCTGGCCGGCCCGGCACCCCCTCCCGTCCCTCCCCCGCACGCTCTCCCCCAACT
>CALEGL010000208.1 GCA_937876495.1 uncultured Bifidobacterium sp. | reverse complement strand
GGCCGGGGGGGGGAGGACAGGCCGCAAATGCGCCCTCCGGGGGGGCATCCCGGCCATGCGCCGCCCGCCGGACGCGCGCGAGGACTTCCACGGCTTGGGGTCCCTCGGGGCGACCCGGGCCGATGGATCACCGTGGTGGGCGTGGGCACGCGCGTTGCGTCCTTCGGCGACTTCGGCGCCGATGGCGCTGACGTCCCTTCCCCCTCTCCGCTTCGGCGAGGAGACGCTGACGACGACCGAGCCCGGCTGCATGCCGATGACGTCGTCGTGCAGGATGACGCCATGATCCGTCTGGGTGACCCCGCCGGGCACGAGCTGGTCGGTGACCATGCGGCCGCGACGGTCGGTGAACTGGACCTTCTCGCCAATCGTCAGAGGTCCGCGTATACGGCGGCGAGCAGGAGCGGGGTCGGGGCATATGGAGGCGTCAGCGGTCCTTGGCGTCGTATCAGTCGGCATAGGCCGCCCAGCGCCCCCGTGAATGCGTGACGGTGAGGGGAAGACCGAAGACGGAGCTGAGCCGCTCGGAGGTCAGGCCGTGCTCGAGGTCGCCGCGGTACACGATCGTCCCCGGATCGGGGTCGATGCCGGCGACGTTGCGCCGGTAGGCCTCGGCCTCGCTGCCGGCGAGCCGTCCCATGATCGCCACATGGTCGAATCCCTGGGGGATCTCCTCGAGGCGATGGGTGACGAGGATGACGGATCGCGCCGAATCCTCGCGCCCGATGCGGCTCAGGGAGCGCAGGGCGATCTCCCGTCCTCCGAGGTCAAGCCCCGTGGTGGGTTCGTCAAGGATGAGCAGATCCGGGTCGGCCATCAGCGCACGGCAGATGAGCACGCGCGTGCGTTCCCCCTCGGAGAGCTTGAACATGCGCTTGCCCTCCAGATAGGCGATGCCGAACTCGTCCATAAGCGCGCGGGCGCGATCCATCTCCTCGTCGGTGAAGGTCTCGCGCCAGCGTCCGGTCGTCGCCGTCAGCGCGGTGACGACCGCGTCCAGCGGATCCTCCTCCGGCGGGAAGGCCCGGGCGAGCTCGGCGGAACTCAGACCGATGCGGTTGCGGTAGGAGAAGACATTGACCTTGCCGAGGCGGTTGCCGAGGATGTCCACCGTCCCCTCGGTGGGATGGCCGCGCGTGCTCATCATCCTCACCAGACTCGACTTGCCGATGCCATTGGGGCCGAAGAGGATCCACTTCTCGCCACGGCGGACGGTGAGATCCACATGCTCGATGATGACGCGTCCCTGACGGCGCAGGGAGACGTCGGTCAGACGCAGCGCCGGCGAATCGGGGTCGGTGTCCTTCGGTAGGGCGACCATCAGACGGCCGTTCCGTTCTCGTCGAGCCGGGGATTCGACTTCGGGCTTCCGGGAACGAAGAAGAGACTGAGCACGCCGACGGCGAATATGCCGGCCACCGTGGCGATCAGCCACAGGGGATGGGCGGGAAGCCACATGATGATGAGGAAGGCCACCGCCGACAGGCAGATCAGCGCCCAGCAGATGATGCGCAGCCACCATCGCAGATCATGGACGGACTTCGCCGGGGCGGGATCCTCCTCCACGGGGACGGCGGCGAATCCCGACGGCCTCCACTGGCCGTCGTCGCGGTCGACGAGACGACGGGACCTTTCCTGCAGCTCGTATTCGTTCAGTCCCGAGGATCGGCGGGCGACGGGGACGCCTCCCTGCGTCGTCTCCGTCTGCCCCGAGCGTCGGGCCCTGCGGGCCTGGGCCCGCCTTTCCGCACGATTGGGCATGATCCCTCCTTCTTTCGGTCGGGCTCCATCGTCCGACATCGCCGGCGGGCGCGCAGGCGCCCGCATGAGGAAGCCGGGGAAGGCTTCCCCGTGCTCCGTTATATCCTCAGGCGCTCGCGCCGTTCAGCGCGGAAGCGTCATTTGACGCTGCGAGGGGACGATGGGAGCGGGAAGCTCCGTGGCCCCGGTGAGATAGCGATCCACGGCCGCCGCGCAGCTGCGACCCTCGGCGAGGGCCCACACCACGAGGCTCTGGCCGCGGCCCGCGTCACCGCACACGAACACGCCGTCCTGGCTCGTGGCGAACTCCTTGTCACGGGAGATGTTGCCGCGCCGGTCGAGCTCCACCGGAAGCTGGTCGAGCAGCGTCGTGGTGTCCGGGTGCAGGAAACCGACCGAGATGAGCACGAGGTCGGCGGGCAGCACCCTCTCCGTTCCGGGCTGACGGGTGAACGGCCCCTTCTCCCCGGGAGCGACGTTGACGACCTTGAGGCCCGTCACATGGCCCTTCTCGTCGGCGACGAACCCTTCGGCCTTCGCCGAGCTCTCCACGGTGACGCGCTCGTCGCCGAGGAACTCCACGGAATCGGTGTCGTACACGTAGGTTCCGCCCTCCTCCATCGAGGAGGTCTTCTGGTACAGGCGCGCGTAGGTGGGCCAGGGCTGCCCGTCGGGGCGGATGTCAGGCTCCTTCGACATGATCTGCAGCACGGTGACGTCCTTGGCTCCCTGGCGCAGGGACGTGCCCAGGCAGTCGGAGCCGGTGTCGCCACCTCCGATGATGATGACGTGCTTGTCCTTGGCCGTGATGTCATGCACGGGCTTCACGCCATACACGCGACGGGTGGCGTCGGGCAGGAACTCCATGGCGAAGTGGATTCCCTCGAGCTGGCGACCCGGGAGGGACATGTCGCGGGGAACCGTGGAGCCCACGGCGGCAACGACCGCATCGTAGCGGGACCTCAGGTCGTCCCAGCTGATGTCCCGCCCGATCTCGGTGCTCGTCACGAAGCGGGTTCCCTCGGCCTCCATCTGCCTGACGCGCTTGTCCAGGAGCCTTTTGTCGAGCTTGAAGTTCGGGATTCCGTAGCGCATGAGCCCGCCGATGGCGTCGTCACGCTCGTAGACGACCACGGTGTGCCCGGCGCGGGTGAGCTGCTGCGCGCAGGCCAGCCCGGAGGGGCCTGAGCCGACAATGGCGACCGTCATGTCGGTGAGCCGCTGCGGCGGCATCGGGGTGACGAGGCCGAGGTCCCATGCCTGGTCGATGATCGTCAGCTCGTCGTTCTTGATCATCGTCGGAGGCTGGTGGATGCCCAGCACGCAGGCCTGCTCGCAGGGGGCGGGGCAGATGCGTCCGGTGACCTCGGGGAAGTTGTTCGTCATGGACAGGCGGTGGTAGGCGTCCTCCCACTTGCCCTGGCGGACGAGGTCGTTGAACTCGGGGATGATGTTCCCCAGCGGGCATCCCGTCATGCAGAACGGGGTGCCGCAGTCCATGCAGCGGGCGGCCTGCTCGGTCGTCCAGGGCTGCAGCCCGTCCTCGGCGTGGACGTCGAACCAGTCCCTGATGCGCTCCTCGACGGGACGCTCGGCGAGCTCCCGACGGGTGCGGACCCTGAGGAATCCACGTGGATCGCCCATGTCAGCGTGCTCCTTCCATGACGTGCTCGTAGACATGCTCCCAGGCTCCTGGGGCGTTGAAGTCGACATGCTCCCTGCGGGCCTTCTCCATCGCCTCGGACATGGCGAGGAACTGCCTGGGGACCACGGCGGTGATGCGCTTGGCGGAGGCGTCCCAGTCCTTGAGCAGGCCCTGCGCGAAGGCGGATCCGGTCTCCTCGGCATGACGATGGACGAGGGACCGCACGAGGTCGGACTCCTCGGCGTCCAGGCCGTGGAACAGGAGGTCTCCCGAGGCGACGGCCTGGGGGTTGACGTGTTTCATGTCGAGGTCGAGGACGTAGGCGTGGCCGCCGGAGAAACCGGCTCCGAAGTTGCGTCCCGTGGGGCCGAGCACGACGACCGTTCCGCCGGTCATGTACTCGCATCCGTGGTCCCCGACTCCCTCGACGACGAAGGTGGCGCCGCCGTTGCGCACGGCGAAACGCTCCCCCGCACGTCCGGCGACGAACATCTCGCCGGACGTTGCGCCGAAGCCGATGACGTTGCCCGCGATGACGTTCGTATGCGGGTCGAACGTCACATGCTCGTCGGGACGGACGATGAGCCGTCCGCCGGACAGACCCTTGCCGGCGTAGTCGTTGACCTCGCCGTACACCCTCAGGGTCTCCCCCCTGGGGATGAACGCGCCGATGGACTGGCCGCCGGAGCCCCGCAGTGTCATGTCGATGGTGTCGTCGGGAAGCCCCCGGGCGCCGTAGCGGCGGGTGATCTCGTAGCCCACCATCGTGCCCACCGTGCGGTTGACGTTGCGAATGGGCATGTCGATGCGCACGGGCTCGCCGTGGTCGAGGGCGGGCTGGGCGATGGCGATGAGCCTGTTGTCCAGTGCCTTCTCGAGCTCGTGGTTCTGCGGGATGGTCTGGTGCAGCACGGTCCCCGGCGTCGGTCCGGTCTGCATGAGCACGTTGCTCAGGTCGATGCCGTCCGACTTCCATCTGCTGATGGCCTCGTCCTGGTCGAGGCATTCGACGTGGCCGACGGCCTCCTCCAGCGTGCGGAAGCCGAGCTGCGCGAGGATCTCGCGCACCTCCTGGGCGATGAACATGAAGAAGTTCACCACGTACTCGGGCTTTCCGGTGAAGCGGGCGCGCAGCTCGGGGTCCTGGGTCGCGATGCCCTGCGGGCAGGTGTTCTTATGGCAGGCTCGCATCATCACGCAGCCCTCGACGATCAGCGCCGCCGTGGCGAAGCCGAACTCCTCGGCGCCGAGCAGCGCCGCTATGACGACGTCCCGACCGGTCTTGAGCTCGCCGTCGCACTGCACGACGATGCGGGATCGTAGGCCGTTGAGCACGAGGGTCTGCTGCGTTTCGGACAGACCGATCTCCCATGGCGTGCCGGCGTGCTTGATGGCGTTGAGCGGGGCCGCGCCCGTGCCGCCGTCATGGCCGGAGATGAGAACCACGTCGGCATGGCATTTGGCCACTCCGGCGGCGCTGGTGCCGACGCCGAACTCGTCGACGAGCTTGCCCTGGATGCTGGCCTTCGGATCCGACATCTTCGCGTCGTTGCTGACCGGTTTGCGTTTCCCGTTCGACGCGAGCCCGTGAGGCGGCGGCGGGGGTATGTGCTCGACCCTCGCACAGGCGTGCCGATCCTGCGCGCGC
>CALEGL010000207.1 GCA_937876495.1 uncultured Bifidobacterium sp. | reverse complement strand
TCATCGCCGTCGCCCTGTGACTCGTCATGGGTACGCGGTTTCCACGCCTCGAAAAGCTCCCGCCAGAAGACGGAGGGGTGGGTGACTCGTCCTCCCCTGGCATCCGGATCGACGGGACGGAGGACGTCCGCCCCGGGCTTCCCGCTCCAGGAGGCGGTTTTGCCGGCCGAATACGTGACGAGGACCTCCCGGCTGGCACGGGTCAGAGCCACGTAGACGAGCCGTCGCTCGTCCTCATGCCGGCGACGCCCGTACTCCTCATGCTGTCCCGCGTAATCGCCCGCTCCGGAACGGCGTCGTCCGTTGCCCGTATAGATGGCATCGAAGGTCTCGTGCTCCAGCGTGTCGAGGTCGTGGATGTCCGCGACCGTCCCGCGGTGAGGGAAGCGCGGGAGGATGCCATAGTCGGCCCTCACGGGCGCGGGGACGTCCGCCGGGTCGTCCAGCCAGCATCGGCTGGTGGACAGATACGCCGGTCCACCGGTCCTGTTCCAGTCGGGGTCCCTCCAGTCCACGTCCTTCGGAATCGCGATGGACAGACGATCCCCCTGGGAGGACGGGAAGGTCCCCTCCTCCATACCCACCACCGCGACGGCGGGCCATTCCAGCCCCTTGGCCTGATGGATGGTCATCAGCAGGACGTCCGCGGATTCGTCGATTCCCGTGGCGGGTCCGTCGGGCTGACGCTCCAGCGAATCGAACCACTGGACGAAGCCCAGCACGCTGGGCTGGCCGGAGGTGATCTCCCGCGTGTAGGAGTCGACCTGGTCGAGCAGAACGTCAAGGGCGTCCCGCCAGGTGGATTCATATCCCTCGGACCCTTCGGAACGCAGCGCATCGGACACGGCGTCATCGGCATCCACGTCGAGGACGTCGGCCGCGGCGCGGACCGCATCCGGAACGGAGACGCGACCGGCGTCCTCCACCGTCCGCAGCATCCGCGCCAGACGCAGCACGATGTCGCGGCCCCGCACGGACAGCCCCGAGAACTCCATGCGCTTCTCCAGATCCGGGGCAAGAACGGCATCGGCAAGGAACATGCCGGCGGGAAGATCCACGTCCTGCCTGTGCTCGCGGACGATCCGACGACGATCCGCCCGGCTGGAACCGGCGGCTTCGGATGCCAGCCCCGCCTGGACAAGGCAACGGAACTGGTAGTCCACGTTCGCATCGTCGGCCAACCCCGCCAGAGCCCGGAGGTCATGGGCATCCATGCCGAAGCGCGGGGATGCCAGCAGACCGAGAAGCGGATGGGGGTCAGTGTGATCCGACTCAGCCTTCAAGAGGGCAAGCACGTCGGCGATGTCGGGACGGCCGGCCAGCGGAGTGTTCCCGATCACCTGGCAGTGGAGTCTCTGCTTCGACAGGGCATCGGCGAAGACGTCCATGCGGCCGCGGCTACGGAACAGCACCGCCACCGGAGGGCGTCGACCTTCCGTCGAGGAGGCATCCGATTCGGATGCGGCCGCCCGGATGCCGTCCACGGCCCTCCTGGCGAACACTGCCACGGCCCGCGCCTCCTCCCTCCGGGTCCCGAAGCCCATCACCCCGCAGAACGGCGGAAGGGCGGTGGTCGGATTGCTCCCGTCCGCGTCAGACTTCTTCGGATGCGCCGATACGGGCTGCAGAGGGGCGACTGGTACTTCCCTGCTGTCGCGGGGGACGCTGGTGTCGGGACTGTAGCTCCTGTTGAACGCGGCGGTGAGGCGGTTGGCCGCGTCCAGCACAACGGCCGGATTGCGACGCGATTCGGTCAGCCCGTACCTTTGCCCCTCCTCGGGATGGAAGTGGTCGATGAACTGACGGAAGGCGCCCGGACTGGCCCCACGCCAGGAATAGATCGACTGATAGGGATCCCCCACGGCGGTCACGGCGGAACGCCTGTCGGGGCCCTGATGGAACAGCCCGGCAAGCAGGGCCGCCTGCGCGGTGGAGGTGTCCTGGTACTCGTCGAGAAGCACATGAGTGTACCGACGACGGTATTCGGCGCCTATGGAGGGGAAGCGCGTCACCAGACGCAGCGCGGCGATCGTGAAATCGCTGAATTCGGCCATCCTCCGCTGGCGCTTTTCGTCCGCGTACTCAAGGACGAGAGGAAGCAGCTGCTGGCGCCGGTTCGTGACGACGATGAGATGGTCGACGACCGCGTTGCGGAACGTCGTGATCTTCGGATTCATGCCCTTCCGTGTCACTCCGTCCCTGGCGAGCCATTCCTCGAAGTCCATCTTCTTCTCGGCGGAGGAAGTGAACACGGGCGGCGCGAGATCGGGATCGACCGTCGGATCCGGACGAGGATCGTCACCGTTGCGCAGCGAGCGCAGGACATCGAGAAAGCCCCTGTCCCACTCGTCGATGGCGGCCACGGCCTGCTCCACGGTCGGGCAGCCGGTCCCGATGACGGAATCGGCTATCGTCGACGACAGGGCTCTGATCTGGCGGACGACGTCCTGAAGAGAACCCGTGTCCGAATCATCGGCGGAGGATTCATCCGACGGATCCCCGTCCGCATCCCTCTCATCCGACGCGATCGCACCACTCTCGAAAAGGTCATCGATATGCTTCGAGACGATGTCGCTGACCATCTGGATGGAACCGGCGTCGCTCAGGGGCTGCGTGCGGGGGTCCATTCCGATGAGCGCCCCGTACTGGGCGATGATGGACTGGAAGAAGGCGTCGTACGTGGACACCCGGGGCTTCATCACCATGGACTCTATGCGGGAGCCTTCCATGGCCTTCCGGCCGGGCTCGTTCGCCAGCTTCCCGTCGATGGCGGCGGACACCCGCGAAAGCAGCTCCGCCGCCGCCGCCCGGGTGAAGGTCAGGCCGAGGATCCGCGAGGGCGGTACATGGCCTTCGGTGATTAGCGAGATGATCCTTCTCGTCATGGTGAAGGTCTTGCCCGAGCCGGCTCCGGCCACGACGAGCACGTCCTTGCCGGAGCCCGCCTCGATGACCCTCCTCTGCTCTTCGGATGGTTTGGCCAGGAGGTCCGCGGGCAGATCCGCATTCGCATCGGCATTCGTCGTCATCATGCCATCTCCTTTCCCGTCACGCCCATAACCGTGTCGATCTTCCCCGAATCCGAGCATCGCGGACAGGCGCCTTTGAAACGGCAGTTTCTTCTGTGCCCGTCGTCCCGGACGGGATGGGGCGGGACCAGATCGGTCGTCACGATGGCAGCCGCATAGAACACCCGGGCGATCATCGACAGGGCCCAGAACGTCAGCGTCCCCTCGTCCCGTTCCCTGACGAGACGTTCCCATGCCCTGTCGGACACCTGGTCGTGGGGAGCGTCGAGATCCGGGGCATCCGTGAAAAGCTTCCACAGATTGGCCGCGTACGGTCTGGATGCGTAGACGTCGGAGGTGATGTCGCCATCATCCCCGAAAAGCGGTGGCTGCGCGGCGTTTTCGGCGCTGTGGAAGTACCCCGGCGCGTCCCTGGCCGACACGTCGAACAACGCCGCCGAGGAGACCCGGGGATGGGATCCCTCGGCGAAGAGTCCGGCGCGATCTTCGGCGGCCACGTCCCCTCTCCCCGCGAATCGGAGCGCGAGCTGATAGCACACCAGCTGAAGGTCGGTGAAGCACTGCGCCCCGGAATGCCCTCTCCTGCCCGTCTTGTAGTCGATGATGCGGCAGAAGTCCCCGCGGTCGTCGTGCCGCAGCTCCAGGCGGTCGATCCGCGAGGTGAGCCGGATGCGCAGGTCCGGACGGAAATCCCGGGGCATGCCTCCGGCAAGGACCCCGAGGATCCCCGCCATGTCGTCGGCGGAGATCTCCTCCCGTGGGGAGCCGGCTCCGTTGTAGACCTTCAGGACATCCGCGATGCCGAACTCCGCCGTGACGCCAAACTCGCAGACGACATCCCTCAGCGTCCCCATCCGGAGCCCGGACTTCCCCGAGGCGTACTCCCGTCGAGCGGATCGGACGAAGTAGTCGGCCATGTTCCGCAGAATCGTTCCCGCCCTCTTCTCCGATCTCTTCGTCTGGAAGACGTTCTCAACGCCGTCGAAGGCGTCAAGGGGCCCACGCACCTCGTCATAGATGCCCCGGAGTTCGGACGTCAGCCCGCTGATGCGTCCGGGGACGTCATCGACGTCCAGCTCCGTCCCGTCGGGGCCGTGCAGCACGGCTCCGGGCCTGTCAAGCCCCCGCTCGCCGGCGATCTGAGCGACGCGATGGATGATCGTTCCGAAGGACATGACGGGGGCCGGTTCAGCGGGGCCGGACATCTGCCGTTCCAGCAGAGCGCAGACCGGGCACGCCCAGATGGAATCCACCATGGACGGGCTCAGCCGGACGACCGGTGACGGATCCTCTCTCCGGCGCGACGTCCCCGGCTCCGTAGAGCCCGACGAGGACCCCGCGGACGGATCAAGGACGGCCCGCGCGACGGCGGTCGCCCCCGACGACGCCGGGACGTCCGGGACGTCCGACGACGTCGGTTCCCCGGTCCTCGGCGGAAGGAAGAACCAGTTGCGCGGATCGGCCTGCCGGCATCCTTTGCGGGCCAGCGTGACAAGGGCGTGGACGGGATCGATAAGGGTCTCCTGCGGAGACGTTGCTGACCGCCCCTTCGATCTTCGGTCCCCGCCGGTCACGCCCGTCGAGTCGTACCATTTCGCCACCCGTCGTGTCAGCTCCTGACGAGCCGCAACGACGAGGCCCCGTGGCGTGGAAGGCATGGCGTCGCGGGGACCGACATCAACGAAGCGCGCCTTCCCACGCTCCTGATGACGGGGGAACAGCTCGGGGGCGTAGACGCGAAGGAAATCCGAGGGGGCTTCGTCGTCGCTCCACACCGCGCTGAGGACCAGATGCGAACTTGCACGCGTCACGGCGACCAGAAGGCTTCTCTGCTCGCCTCTGAGCACCTCGCGGTCGCTTTCGTCAAGAGCCGGCAGCCCGGCATCACCCGTATGACGCGGGTCACCGCCGCGAAGCGCGACGGCCACCAGTTCATCCGCCCCGAACATGGTGTTGCGGGGAGCGAGGTTCGGCCAGACGCCGTCCTGAAGCCTGGGCATCCACACCAGCCTCCATGATCCCCCGACGGACCCGGCGGGGGTCGTCAGGGTGACGGCATCCAGAAGCGGATGCGTCCGCGACAGGGAATCGGCAACCACATCCATGCCGGACACCTGGTCGATGAACTCCTTGATCTTGTGTGAGTCATCGCCGATCTTACGGGAGTCATCGCTCTGCTTGGCGTAGTCGAGCAGACGGACGGCGACGTCGAGCCTGTCGTTCGCCAGATCGGATTCGTCTCCGAATCCGATGGCCAGGCTCTGCCAGCGATCGGCGACCTTCGATCGGCTCCACGCGGACCACAGCGCCGCGGCGGGATCGTTCTCCCCTGACCCGCGCAGGTCGTCGGCGACGTCGGCGATGACATCCAGGGCTTTGCGAAGCCCCTCCGCATCCGGACTTCCATCCGCGATCCGCAGAACCGCTCCAAGCGCGCCGTCGGCCACGGGCGCCAGCGGATCCCC
>CALEGL010000206.1 GCA_937876495.1 uncultured Bifidobacterium sp. | reverse complement strand
GAAGGTGACGAAGAACTGGTTGAGGCGATGGGCGAAAAGCCGGCGACGCAGCCAATGGCCGAGGCCCGCGCCGACGACGGCGCCAACCATGGCGTACGGACCGCCTCCCAGAAGGAACACGAAGGCCGCGCAGGCGACAGCACCGGCCAGACCGGAGAACCAGGGCGCATAGAGGGGCCTCCGCCGTTCGATGAGGTCGAGGCGCTCATGCACCTGCCGCACGGTCATGACCGGCGTGACGCCCGAATCCGCCGGAGGCCTCCCCACATGGTCGAAGTGCTCGGCGTATTCACCCCGCGGAGGATGATGCACACGGGCACGGGAGCGTCTGGCGATGGCCTCACGCACCGGTTTCATCGCCGACTTGCGGGCCTCGGGACTGTCGAGGTTCTCGACCAGCTCCTCGGAGATCACCGGCCGCGCATGGTACATGGAGTCCAGACCCAGATTGACGCTGAACCAGTCGGCGAAATGCTCGAGCAGCCAGATGCGCTCGGTGTTGACGCCGGTCGTGGGCAGGTCCACCACCTCGGTGATGCGATCCCTGCCATCGGTGCAGGTGGCCTCGATGTCAGTGAGGTTGACGTCCGCGCGCACATGCACTCCGAGGGGATAGGCGATGCGATGCATCATCTCCCGCACGCGGAAGCTTCCCGTCCCGGCGCCCAGGTCGAGCATGCCCACCCGCACGATGATGCTGGCCTTCGCCGCGATGCCCGCCTCGTCCACGGGCGTATCCCAGTCGCGTTCGATGTCCTCCATGTCGAGCGGAATGGCGTGGGTATGGAAGCGGCGCACGGCCGCCGCCGAGGCCGCCACGCCGGAATGCGCGGAGGAGGACGGAAGGGACGCGTGCCCGACGCCGGCCGTCGCAGCCGGGGCGGCTCCCTCCCCGCCCGCATCCGACGGGGAGGCGTCGGGCGGCTTGTCCCCTTCGAATTCGTGTATGTCCGGTTCCCGGAAGTCGCGAATGCTCACGAGTCCCTTTCTACCGCTCGCCATGGGCACGGCGCCCGGAAAGGACGAAACATAGGAAACATTAGTGTCGACCGGACGACCCTACAATGAGCACCGCAACCGCCGAAATCGGCTGTGGGCCCGCAACATCCGGCAGCAACAACCGCGGAGGAGCCGCGGAGGACCGGAGGATCGGGCAACCGCTTTCGGCAAAGGAGGTCTGATGACGACAAAAGATCAACAGATCACGCCTGCGGACGCCACAATCGTGACGTCCGGCCTGGGGACCAAAGGTCCCGAGGAGCGTGACGTTCCTGACTCGCTGAAATACGACATGGATCTGTGTCTGCAGATCCTGCGCGAGGTCCTCGGCGAATACAGCAAGGATCTGCTCGTCAAGTTCGACACGGTGCGCAACTACGCCGTGGAGGCCAGCGCCGAGCGGTTCTCCGAGACGATGACCGACCCCCATCCCGATGAGGACGGTCTCGCCAAGGCGGTCGAGACAATCGACGGCATGAATCTTCATGACGCGCAGCTTCTCGCCCGTGCCTTCACCACCTATTTCCACCTCGCCAACCTCTCCGAGGAGAACTACCGGGTCTCCGTGCTCCATCAGCGCGAGAACCAGGTGCGCGAGGATCAGGCGGTGGATCCGGTCAATGAGATGACCAACGCCTACCACCAGCTGATCGGCGAGCTCGGCCCGGCCAAGGCCAAGGAGCTTCTCGAGAAGCTCGAGTTCCACCCCGTGTTCACCGCGCATCCCACCGAGGCGCGCCGCAAGGCCGTCGAGGGCAAGATTCGCCGTATCTCGCAGCTGCTCAGCGCCAACAGGACGCTCGGCGGCTCCGACAAGAAGGAGAACACCCGGCGTCTCTACAACGAGATTGACGCGCTGTTCCGCACCTCGCCCATCGCCCTGAAGAAGCCGACGCCCGTCGAAGAGGCCAACACCATCCTCGACATCTTCGACAACACGCTGTTCACGACGATCCCGACGATCTACCGGCGCTTCGATGACTGGGTGCTGGGCGACAAGGCCGGACTCGTCGAGCCAGTGTGCCCGGCGTTCTTCCATCCCGGCAGCTGGATCGGTTCCGACCGCGACGGCAACCCCAACGTCACCGCCAAGGTGAGCCGCCAAGTGGCCCGCAAGTTCAGCGACCATGTGATCGCCGCCCTCGAGCGCAGCACGCGCACCGTGGGCCGCAACCTCACCATGGAGTCGGAGACGACGCCTCCGAGCGCCGAGCTCATGAACCTGTGGAACCACCAGAAGGAGATGAGCGAACGTCTCACCGACAAGGCCTCCCTCATCTCCACGAAGGAACCGCATCGCGCGGTCATGCTCGTCATGGCCGACCGGCTGCACTACACGGTCACGCGTGACGCCGACCTCATGTACAGAAGCTGCGACGACTTCATCGCCGACCTCAAGGTGGTCCAGCGCTCCCTCGCCCAGGCCGCCGCCAAGCGCGCCGCCTACGGTCCCCTGCAGGACCTCATCTGGCAGGCCGAGACCTTCGGCTTCCACATGGTCGAGATGGAGTTCCGCCAGCATTCGCTGGTACACAGCCGCGCCCTCGAGGACATCCGCGAGCACGGCCTGCACGGCGAACGCGGACCGCTCCAGCCCATGACGCATGAAGTGCTCGACACCTTCCGCGCGCTGGGATCCATCCAGAAGCGCAACGGGATGAAGGCGGCGCGCCGCTACATCATCTCCTTCACCAAGTCCGCGCAGAACGTGCGGGACGTCTTCGAGCTCAACAGGCTGGCCTTCGCCCATCCGGAGGATGTGCCGACCATCGACGTCATCCCGCTGTTCGAGCAGCTTGAGGACCTCCAGAACTCCGTCGACGTGCTCGAGGAGATCATCAAGATTCCCGAGGTGCAGGCGAGGCTCAAGGCGACCGGCCGCAAGATGGAGGTCATGCTCGGCTACTCGGATTCGTCGAAGGACGCCGGCCCGGTCTCCGCGACGCTGGCCCTGCACTATGCGCAGGAGCGCATCGCCAACTGGGCGAAGAAGCACGACATCGACCTGACGCTGTTCCATGGCCGCGGTGGAGCCGTCGGCCGGGGAGGCGGACCGGCCAACCGCGCGGTTCTCGCGCAGCCGGTCGGCTCGGTGAACTGCCGCTTCAAGCTCACCGAGCAGGGCGAGGTCATTTTCGCCCGCTACGGCAACCCGGTACTGGCCATCCGCCATGTCGAATCCGTGGCGGCGGCCACGCTGCTCCAGTCCGCTCCGAGCGTCGAGAAGACCAACACGGAGATGACGGAGAAGTACACGGGTATGGCGAGGGCCCTCGACGACGCCGCGCACGCGCGCTTCGTGGATCTGCTGAAGACCCCGGACTTCGCCCCGTGGTTCTCCACCGTCACTCCGCTCAACGAGATCGGTCTGCTGCCGATTGGCTCCCGCCCCGCCAAGCGCGGTCTGGGCGCCAAGTCGCTGGACGACCTGCGCACCATCCCCTGGGTGTTCTCCTGGGCGCAGGCGCGCATCAACCTCGCCGCCTGGTACGGCCTGGGAACTGCCTGCGAGAAACTCAACGACCTTGCCACGCTGCGCAAGGCGTACGAGGAGTGGCCGCTGTTCAGCACCTTCATCGACAACATCGAGATGTCGCTGGCCAAGACGGATGAGCGCATCGCCAAGATGTACCTGGCGCTGGGCGACCGTGAGGACCTCAGCACCAAGGTGCTCGACGAGATGGAGCTCACCCGCAAATGGGTGCTGCGCATCGTCAACGACGAGTGGCCTCTGCAGCATCGTCACGTCCTCGGTCAGGCCATCCGCATCCGCTCCCCGTATGTGGACGCGCTGTCCGTCACCCAGGTTCTGGCGCTGCGGTCGCTGCGCAAGAAGGTGGACAAGGAGGAGCTGAGCAAGAGCCAGCAGGCCGAGTTCATCTACCTCATCCTGTGCACCGTTTCGGGCGTCGCGGCGGGCCTGCAGAACACGGGCTGATTCCCGCCTGCAGCAGAGAAAAAAGGGAAGGCCCCGCGGAGATGATCCGCGGGGCCTTCCCGTCTCGTCCTCCGATTGGTCTGAACCGGACCCGGCCGAAGTCTTCGTCATATCCTCACAGCGTCATATCAGCATTGGGGATACGCGGACGCGGAACGAAGCGGCCGCCCCGTTCAAGCCCTGCGGCAAGGAACGAGGCGGCCGACGTCCATCAGGCGCCGATGAGGTCGAGCATCTGGGGGACACTCTTCTTGCCGAACTCCACCTTCTGGTCGCCGTTGGCGCCGGTGATGACGATGCACGGCACGCTCATGACGTTGTACCGATCCTTGAGCTCGGGGAAGTGCGCGAGGTCATAGGCCTCGGCGCGCACCTTCGGATTCTCGGCGGCGATGCGCTGGGAGGACAGCACTGTCGTGGGGCACATCGTACAGGTGAGGGACACCAGCAGCATGACGTTGACCGGATCGGAAATCCTCTCGATGCGCGAGGCGGTGTCGTCATCCACCTTCTGTCCGGGACCCGCTGCGTTGTACAGCGCCAGCACGAAGGAGTTGAACTCATGGCCGCTGGGCACGCCATGGAAGGCGAGCCCGGTGGGATGAAGCGTCCCGTCGTCGTCGCGCGTGCAGATGCGCACCTCGGGCCGCGCCTCGGGAAGCACGCCGGCCGGGTCGAACTCCGCCCGTCCCTGCGCGTTCTCGTCGGCGGGATCCGCCTTGGCGACGCTCAGCTTCCCACCGCTCAGTCCCGCGAGCTCCGTGCTCAAGACTCCGCGCTCCTCGGACCCCCCGGCTCCCTCCAGCCCGAGCCTAAACCCCTGCGCACTCCGCACCCCCCACCCACCCCTGGCCACCGTCCCCCTCCCGCTCGCCTCCGCGCAGCACGCCCTCCTC
>CALEGL010000205.1 GCA_937876495.1 uncultured Bifidobacterium sp. | reverse complement strand
CCACCCCTACGGCCCAGGGAATCCCGCCGGCAAGCCGGCCGGCGGGCGGACGCCTGGAGGGCCGGAGGGGGCGGGGCGGTCGGAGGGGGGGAACCCCCAGGGCCCCCAAAGTCCCCAGGGGCCGCAGGGACCGCAAGGGCCACAGGGGCGGATGTTCCTCCCCGGGGAGCAGGGGCCCGGGAGACCTGCGGCGGCACGGGCGCGTCGCCGTACGGTCAACGGCGTCATCGTCGCCGTCGTGGCGGCCCTGGTGTCCGCGGCCCTGTGCCTGGGGGTCGGCTACGCGGCGATCACCCGCGGGTGGGTGACCGTCCCGACGTCGAGTTCTCTGGCCAATGTGTCGTCGAACACCTCCGGGTCAGGCACGGCCACCGCGAAAAGCGGTGAATCCGTCGACTGGACCGCGGTCTCCAAGGAGGTCTCCTCCGCCGTGGTCTCGATTCAGACCACGCTGTCGGACGGGACCGCCAAGGGGTCGGGCGCGATCATCAACTCCAAGGGCTACATCGTCACCAACAACCATGTCATCTCCGACGCCACGGCCATCCAGGTGACGCTGACGAACGGGCAGATCTACTCCGCGAAGGTCGTGGGGACGGATTCCACCACCGATCTCGCGGTGATCAAGCTGGTGAACCCGCCCAGCGACCTCACGACGGTCACCTTCGCCGACTCGGACAACCTCGCCGTCGGCGAGGCCGTCATGGCCATCGGCAATCCGCTGGGATACGACGACACGGCCACCACCGGCATCGTCTCGGCCCTCAACCGGCCCGTGTCCGTCACCGATGACGACAGCGACTCCGAGATCGTGACCAACGCGGTGCAGATCGACGCGGCCATCAACCCGGGTAATTCTGGCGGCCCGACGTTCAACGCCGCCGGACAGGTCATCGGCATCAACTCGTCCATCGCCTCCACGGCGTCGTCGAGCTCCGAGGCCGGATCCATCGGCATCGGCTTCGCCATCCCCTCGAATCTCGTCAAGAAGATCGCCAACGAGATCATCAGCGATGGCTCCGCCACGCACGTCGCCCTGGGCATCACGATTACGAGCACCACGGTCACCGCCGACGGCGTGACCCGGGGAGGCGCGAAGATCACCTCGTCCAGCGGCAGCGCAGGCGTCGTCTCCGGCAGCCCCGCCGACAAGGCCGGCCTCAAGGTGGGTGACACCATCGTGGCCTTCAACGGCAACGCGGTGAGCAACAGCTACTCCCTGCTCGGTTATGTCAGGGCCGCCTCCCTCAACGACAAGGTCACTCTGACGGTGGTCCGCGACAGCAAGACCATCAGCGTCAGCGTGACGCTGAACAAGAAGGAGTCGGACGTCAACGGCAGCAGCTCCAGCTCCAGCGGGTCGAGCGGCAACAGCGAGAACAACGACAACGGAAGTGGCAACAGCGACAACGGCGACGGTGGTCTCACCGATCCCTTCGGACTGTGGTGATCGCCCGGCATAGGGCCCGGATTCCCGGCTCGACCTCATCCGCATCCGGACGGGCGAAGTTGAGCCGGACGTGCCCGTCATCGCAGCCGTCCGCGTCGAAGACCTCGCCGGGCATGAAGGTGACGCCCCGACCGCG
The DNA here is from genome assembly GCA_937876495.1 of uncultured Bifidobacterium sp. GTDB lineage: Bacteria > Actinomycetota > Actinomycetes > Actinomycetales > Bifidobacteriaceae > Bifidobacterium. The sequence continues at coordinate 4,051 of CALEGL010000205.1, read as the reverse complement.
TGCCGCGTCGAGGAGAGTCCCGGCCCTCACGCCTTCGGGCAGCGTCGCCCAGATGTAGTACCCGCCCCGCGGAATGCCCCATTGCATCCCGCGGGGCGCATGCCGTTCCAGGGCGCCGACCATGAGGTCGCGGCGACCGCGATAGATCGTCACCAGTCGTGCCACGTGGCGCGCTACGTCCCCGCTTCGCAGCAGCTCCATGCAGATGCGCTGCGAGGAGCTGCTCGTATGCTGGTCGATCATGCGCCGCAGGGCGGTCAGACGTCGGATGACATGGCGGTCGGCCACCATCCATCCGGTGCGCAGCCCGGGAGCCACGGTTTTCGAGAACGTCGACAGTGAGATGACGTACCCGGCGTTCTCCATGCCCGCCAAGGGGACGGGGCCGTCGCCTTCGAAGCGCAGGTCGCCGTAGGGGTCGTCCTCCACCACCAGACAGCCGTGTCTTATGGACGCTTCGACGAGCTCCCGGCGTCTGGCCGGGGGGAGGGTCGATCCGGTGGGGTTCTGGAAGGTCGGGATCGTGTAGATGAGCTTGGGATGGTATCGGGCGCAATAGCCATCGAGCAGATCCGTGCGCATGCCGTCGGCGTCCATGGGGACGCCCACCACCCGCGCCTGCGCCGAGCGGAAGGCCTGGAGGGCTGGGAAGAACGTGGACTGCTCGACGAGAATCACGTCCCCGGGGTTGATGAAGGTTCTCACGCACAGGTCGATGCCCTGTTCGGATCCGGAGAGCACCATGATGTTCTCCCGGTGGCAGCGCACTCCGCGTTCGCCCATATGCTCGGCGAGCAGGTCCCGCAGCTCGTCGAAGCCGGCGATGGGGGATTCCGGCATGCCGTCGAAGGCGTGCGAGGCGAAGGCGGCGGCGCTCGCCTCGCGCAGCAGGTCGTCGGGGATGTCGTGGGGGTTCGGCGAGCCGGTGGCGAAGTCGATGGCTCCGTCGGGATTCTGGGCGAGGTTCGCCGTGGCGATGTCGTGGAAGGTGAACCGGTTCGAGTAGTCGCTGAAAAGGATGGGCCACGGCGGAGGTGCGGCGCCCGGACCGACGTGCATCGGGGGCATCGGCGCCGTGGCTTCCGGGGCCGAAGGATTCGTCTGAGTGGCGGTTTCCTGCGCAACCGATGTGGCGACGTCCCCGTTGCGGGATGCGGCGATTCCGCTGCGCCCCAGGGCGCGGAACGCGGCCGCCGCCGGACGTTTCGGGGCCTGTGTCGTCTGGGGCATCCAATCGCACACGAAGGTGCCTCGTCCCACGGCGGAGGCGATAAGACCGTCCCCTCTCAGACGCTCATAGGCCTGCACGACGGTGGACCGGGTGACTCCGAGATCGGCGGCGAGCGCCCGCTCGGAGGGAAGCCGGTAGCCGGCGGCGAGGCTGCCGCCGAGAATCATGACCCTGAGTTCGCGGACGATCTGCAGATACAGGGGGGTGCCGTCCTCCCTGTTCAGGATCAGTCCCATGGGTCCTCCGCCTTCGTCTCCGTTCGACCATCATCAGCACGTCCCGTCGTGGGCATCGCACGCTGAGGCCATCCTAACGGCGTCGGGATGCCCCCGTGCGGTCGCGCTCCGCGACGTCATGGCCTCATGGCCGTGGAGCGCGTTCCTGGCTCGAGTCATCCTCCCCATCGCTTCGGGGCGACGCGTTCCGTCACATGGCCGCTACAGCGAAAGGAACAGCTCGTGGATCCGGGTGTCGTCGGTGAGTTCGGGGTGGAAGGCGGTGGCGATGATCCTGTTCTGGCGCAGCGCCACGGGGCGTCCGTCGACGACGGTCTCGACCGTGGCCTCGGGGCCCACGTCGGTCACCACCGGGCCGCGGATGAACACCAGCGGCACGTCGTCGAGGTCGCCGAAGGCCCCTGTCGTCCGGAAGCTGCCGAGCTGGCGGCCGTAGGCGTTGCGGCGCACCGTGGCGTCGAGGGCCCCGAACCAGACGCTCCCGTCGTTCTCGAGGCGTCGGGCGAGCAGGATCATGCCCGCGCAGGTGCCAAGTACCGGATGCCCGGCGGCGATATGGGCCGCGATGGGGTCGAACAGGCCGCTGGATCGCAGCAGCCTGCCCTGCGTGGTGCTTTCGCCTCCCGGCAGGATGACGCGGGTGATGGAGTCGTCCCAGTCCTCGGAGGATCGCAGCAGTCGCCAGGGGGCGCGCAGCCTGTCCAGCATCGCCGCATGCTCGGCGAAGGCGCCCTGGACGGCGAGGATTCCCGTCACATCGCGGCTCTGGTCCCCGGAGCGCTCGCGGGTGATGTAATCGGCGGCGACGACCATCACTCGCCCCTTGCTGCCATGAGGGTGGTGATCTCGTCCTCGTTGATGCCGACCATGGCCTCGCCGAGATTCTCCGACAGCTTCGCCAGCCTGTCGGCGTCGCGCCAGTCGGCGGTGGCCTGGACGATGGCGGCCGCGCGTTTCGCCGGATCGCCGGACTTGAAGATGCCGGAGCCGACGAACACGCCCTCGGCGCCCAGCTCCATCATGAGGGCCGCGTCGGCGGGGGTGGCGATGCCGCCGGCGGCGAAGTTGACCACGGGAAGCCGGCCGTTGTCGTGGACGTAGCGAGCGAGGTCAAGAGGGACGGCGAGCTCCTTGGCGGCCTCGAACACCTCGTCGTCGCGCAGGGCCGCGAGCTGGCGGATCTGCTTGTCCATCGTGCGCATGTGACGGACGGCCTGGATGACGTCCCCGGTGCCGGGCTCGCCCTTGGTGCGGATCATCGCGGCGCCCTCGGCGATGCGGCGCAGGGCCTCGCCGAGGTCCTTCGCCCCGCAGACGAAGGGCACGGCGAAGCGCGTCTTGTCGATGTGGTGGACGTCGTCGGCGGGGCTGAGCACCTCGGACTCGTCGATGTAGTCGATGTCGATGGCCTGCAGGATGCGCGCCTCGGCGATGTGTCCGATGCGCACCTTGGCCATGACGGGGATGGACACGGCCTTCTGGATGCCGCGGATCATCGCGGGGTCGCTCATGCGGGAGACCCCGCCGGCCGCGCGGATATCGGCCGGGATGCGCTCGAGCGCCATCACCGCGCAGGCGCCGGCGTCCTCGGCGACGCGGGCCTGTTCGGGGGTGGTCACGTCCATGATGACGCCGCCCTTGAGCATCTGCGCCAGATTGCGGTTGAGTTCGGTGCGGTCGCCGGTTCCGGCGGTTTCCTCCGATTCCGTTTCCGCCGCGTCCCCTCCGCGCGGATTCGTCGGTGTCCCCGTTGTGTCGTTCTGCGTCATGCGACGCTCCTTCCCATGATCATCCGTCATCAGACGGTTCTGTCCGGGCATGGCTGCGCCATCCCGTCGTCGCACAGCGTAGGGTGGCCGCGCGTGGGGCGACAGAGCCAATCCCGATTCCGTCCACCCATCCAATCCGGCCCCATTCCCGTGCCGCCAGCCCGGCCGTTGCCGTCAGCCGGACGTGCGGTGAAACGTCGGGACTGCTGGTATCATGGCGTTCGACGCTGCGCGACCATGATTCCGTGGCCATCGCCGTCGACTGATGACTCATAACTGAAGATGACTTTTCCCTACGCCGTGTATCGCCGCACGTTCCCTGAACGCCGTCGATGGGTCAACAAGGCGTGTGCACAGCCGGGCGACGACGTCCGGACGGTATTCAGCGTAAGGAGAAAGATGCCTGGCATCATCTCTCGTATTCGGTCCGACATGGCGCGCATGCCCGTCATGCTTCCGGCCACCGTTCTTTCCGCCATTCCAGCGGCGCTTCTGCAGGGCGTTCGCCCCTGGATGGTTCTGTCCCCGTCGGTGTCCCTGTTGTCGCTGTCGTCGGCTCCGACGCTGGGGCAGTGGTGCGTGGTCGTGGTCGTGGCCGTCACCGTCGTGGATATGGTCCGCGGCATCATCGCCGACCTGCGTCATGGTCATGCCGGCGTGGACGTTCTGGCGGTGATGGCGATTCTCTCCACGCTGTTCGTCGGGGAGTTCTGGGCCAGCTGGGCGGTCTGCCCGGCTCTTATACACATCTGACCCTGCCGACGAATAGGGAGGTCTGTGTCACGGTTGGCCCCGGCGCCATCACCACCAACAGC
>CALEGL010000204.1 GCA_937876495.1 uncultured Bifidobacterium sp. | reverse complement strand
TCATATACCTGCCCTATATGTCTTCGACGATAGCAATGGGTCGATGGCAACGCACAGCGTCATAGCCCGATACCGCCCTTCGGCGGCGCACCGCCATCGCGATCCGGACGCGACTACAGCGCCAACTCCCCGTCCCCCGCCCTGCTCAGACCAGCCGCATCCGGATCGTGCAGGGCGATGACCACGAAGGGCGCGGCTCCACGCAGCAGGTCCATGACGATGCCGGCTCGACGGGGGTCAAGCCCCGCGGTGGGCTCGTCGACGAGCAGCACGCCGGGATGGGAGAGGATGCCGCGAGCGATGCGCAGACGCGTCTCCTCGCCCCCCGACAGCGGTCGTCCACCGACGCCGACGAGGGTGGAGGGCGTGATACCCGACAGCTCGAGCCGACGGAGCAGGTCCTCCATCGCGGAGTCCTCGAGCGTCGGGTCGGCGATGCGCAGATTGTCGGCCACCGTCCCCGCGAACACATGGTCGTCGACGGTCACACGCCGCACGACGAAATCCGTGCGGTCGCGGATTCCCCGTTCCAGGGCGCGCAGCATGGTCGTCTTCCCTGCACCGGATCGGCCGGTGACGAACAGCACCGATCCGCGGTTGAGGAGGATCCTCTCCTGACGCGCCTGTCGCGAGGCCGCGGATGGAACCCCCACGGTCAGCGCAAGCGCCCCCGCAAGATGGCCGGGACTGTCCGCGGATGTCAGCAGGGCGTCGACGGGGATGGACAGAGCCGGATCGGCGTTTCCGGCCGCGCGAACGGAGCCGACGCTCCCGATTCCTCCGGCACCCACGACGCCTTCCACGATCTCGGCATCCCCCGCAGCCCCGACGTCCGCATCGGCCGGCGCCTCCAGACGGCGACGGGCCCGGACCAGACGCCGCTCATGCCTGACGGCGGGCGCCACGGCCGTCCAGTTCCCGGAGAGCCCCGCAAGCATGAGCAGCACGAGACACAGACTGGAGGAGTCGGCTTCCACGGCCGCGGATGCGGCCACCCCGGCGGCGGCCAGAGCCATCGCCCAGATGCAGGCGATGACGGGGGTCGTCAGATCCGCGGCATCACGCCGTTCGCGCACGCCGAGCCGGGCGATGGCCCTCTCGACCTCCCGGGACACCATGCGCGTCGCGCCCACGGACGCCATGTCGTCCCTTGATTCGGCGACGGCGGCGACCAGACGCCGGGCGGCCGCACGGTCGACGTCGAGCTCGGCGGCCCCGAAGCCGGACAACGCCCCGACGACGGCGCTGACGACGGACGCGCCCAGCACGATCCCCGCAGCCAGGGACGAGACCGTCCACGACATGGCGACCGCGGCCGCGCTGAGCACCACGGCGGAGAGAATCGGCGCGGTGACGCGGATATGCCGCATGGACCGTTCATCCACGTCGCTGACGGCTCGATCGAGGAAGGCGCCGGAGGCCATCCGCGCATGGGACATGCGCTCGAGAAGCCGGGCGCGGCTTTCGCCCTGCTCGAGGAGCGCGCCCTTGTGCTGAAGCACGCGGCTAACGTAGTCGGCGGCGATGCGCCCGACTGCGAAGGCGCGCACCGCGCCGCTGGGGGACAGATACGAGAAGGTGCTTCCCGCGGTGATTCCGGCCACCGCACAGGCGGCGATGAACCAGCCGGACACGGTGAGCAGTCCCACGGAGGAGAAGGCGGCGAGCACCGCGCACAAGATGCCTGACAGCGTCAGCAGGGCGAGCCTGGTCCTGTCGCTCATGACCGATCGACCTCCTTCGCGGATGGGGACGCCTGAGACGAGGACGATCCAGGAGATGCCGGCTTCGACGACGCATCCGTCCGCGGCGGCTCGAGCGACACGTCCGCCCTCTCCGGATCCGCGCCTTCCTTCGCCGCACGCAGCACATGGTCGGGGCCGATGGCGAACACCCGGTCCGCCCTGTCGATGACGGCCGGCGAATGCGTGGCGATGATGACCGTCCTCCCCGCGCAGGCCTTCTTCAGGGCGTCCAGCACCTCCTGCTCGGTGTCCGGATCGAGATGCTCGGTGGGCTCGTCGAGCAGCCACACCGAGGAGCCGCGCAGCAGGGCGCGCGCGATGGCGATGCGCCGCAGCTCCCCCGTGGAGAAGCGCCATCCGGCCGACCCGCACATGGTGTCGAGACCGTCGGCGAGATGCGTCACCGTCGATTCCAGCCCGACGTCGCGCAGAGCGACCTGAAGCTGCACGTTCGTGGCATAGAGCGCACCCAGCCGCAGGTTGTCCCGCAGCGGGGCGTCGATGATCAGCGTGCTCTGCCCGATCCAGGTGGCTGCCCCGGGCCGTGGAACGATGCGTCCGAAACGACCCTTCGGCGAGCCGCCTGCGTATCCGACGCGGTCGTCTGCGCCGGGCGCGCGAGCCCCGCCCTTGCCGTCGGCTTCCCGGTCATGTACGTTCGCCTCGCGCACGTCAAAGTCGCCGACATCCCCGGCATCGGCAGGAACCGTCATCCACTCCACGCGGCCGGAACCGGGTGCGCGCAGCCCGCTGAAAGCGCGGAGCAGGGTGGTCTTCCCCGAGCCGGAGGGACCGACGATGGCCGTCCAGCCGCCGGGGCGGGCGATCTCACCGTCCGCCCCGACTATGACATGGCCCTGCGCGTCTCGCATCACCCGGCGATGGGAGGAAACCCGCATGCGTTCATGCACCGGCTCAGTCACCCGTCAAAGCCGCGCTCCGTCTCCGGTGCAGACCTGTCTCTCATACACATCACCTATCCCGCGACACTACAGCTGACTCTGCTT
>CALEGL010000203.1 GCA_937876495.1 uncultured Bifidobacterium sp. | reverse complement strand
GCCCTGGACCATGACGGAGCCGTCGTCGTCGACTGCACTCTGGGACTCGCCGGCCATGCCGTGGCCTTCCTCAAGGCGGCGCCCCGGGCTCGTCTCGTCGGCATCGACCGCGATTCGGAGGCCCTCGACCTGGCGACGAGGCGCATGCACGACGAGGGGCTCACAGACAGGTTCACCCCCGTGCATGCCGCCTTCGCTGACTTCGACTCCATCCTCGACGACCTGGGCATCGACCGCATCGACGCCGCCTTCATGGATTTGGGCCTGTCCAGTCTGCAGATCGACGAGACGGACCGCGGCTTCTCCTACTCCCATGACGCTCCTCTTGACATGCGCATGGACACCGGACAGCCGCGCGACGCCCGCCAGGTGCTGGCCGAGGATTCCGAGGAGGACCTGGAGCGCGTCTTCCGCGTCTATGGCGAGGAGCGGTACGCGCATCGCATTGCCGAAGCGATCGTCCGCGAGCGCGGACGCGCGCCTTTCGAGACCTCCGGGCAGCTCACCCGTCTCGTCGACTCGGTCGTCCCCCGGGCTCACCGTCCGGCGGGGAACCCCGCGAAAAGGGTGTTCCAGGCGCTGCGCATCGAGGTCAATGGCGAGCTGGACATGCTCGCCCGCACGCTTCCGGCCATCGCCTGCCATCTGTCGGTCGGAGGGCGCCTCGTGGTGGAGTCCTACCACTCGCTGGAGGACAGGACGGTCAAGACCTTCATGGCACGGGGACTCGAGGCGGACGTTCCTCCCGACCTGCCGATCATCCCCGAGGACGCCCGGCCCTTCTTCCGGGCGCTCACGCATGGGGCCGTCAAGGCCGATGCCGAGGAGCTTGCCGGTAATCCCCGATCGGCCTCGGTGCGGCTGCGGGGAGTGGAGCTGGTCAGACCGATTCCCGAACGCCGGCTCCGTGAGCTGCGGAGCCTGGAGAAGGAGAACGGGTCCCGCGGGGGCGGGGGCTCACGACATGGGACACGGACGGGAACGCGAACGGACATGACGGGAATGAGGAGATGACGATGGCGGTTGCACAGAGGAGCGTTCGCTCGCACTCGGCCCCGGCGGGCCGTCCCGACGACGGCGAGCAGAGGTCCACCAGGCCCGATCTGAAGGTCTCTCGCGGCGGGCGCCGCACCAACGCCGTGGGCGACGGGCTCCACCGGATCCTCACATGGACCCGCTCGCGCAGAGCGCCGCTGGTCCATATCGTCCTCGCCGTCACCTTCCTGGTGGCCTCGCTCGTCGGCTCGCTGATGTTCCGGACCAAGATGGTCGAGAACTCCTTCGAGCAGACGCAGATAGAATCCAGCATCTCCGAACTCACCCAGGACGTCGAGGCCGACCAGGCCACGTTGGATGACCTTGAGACCTCGCTGCCCGAGAAGGCCGAGAAGATGGGCATGGAGCCGGCGCAGAGCTCGGTGACCATCGATCTCAACGGCTACAAGGCCTCGGAAGGGGAAAGCAAATGATCGGGATGTCGGGTGGGAGGCCGGGCCGCACGCGTGGGTTCATGCGCCGGGTGACCGCCATAAGCGTGGTGATGAGCTTCGCCGCCCTGGCATGTCTGGGGAAGCTCGCCTTCATCCAGCTGCTTTATGGCCGGAGCATCGGCGAGGCTGCGACGGCCACCCGCACCCTGTCGTTGCCCCTCCGCGCGAGTCGCGGTCGCATACTCCACCGGACGAGTAGCGTTCTCATCCCCCGCACCGCACGGTATTCGGGCGGGCCTCTATCCCC
>CALEGL010000202.1 GCA_937876495.1 uncultured Bifidobacterium sp. | reverse complement strand
GCCGACAGCGCCGAGGACAGATGCAGGGTGTCGCAGGCCCTGGGGACGCCGGCGTACAGCACCCGTCGCTCCTCCTCCAGCCGCTCCCCGGCTTCCGGGGAGCCGAAGGGCATCAGGCCCTCATAGCAGCCGACAAGGAACACATGAGGGTATTCGGGACCCTTGGCCGCGTGGATGGTGGACACCGTCACGGCCGAGGAATCGCCGGTCAGACCCAGCGTCTCGAGCATGGCGGCCTTGGCGGCCTCGTTGTCCACGGCATCCCGACGCCAGTCCCCGTCGCGACGCACCCGATAGCGCAGACCGGCCGCGCGCAGAGCCTCGCAGACGACCTCCTGCTGGCCGTTGATGCGGGTGAGGACCGCGAAATCCCCGGGACGGGCCCCTCTGTCCGTCAGGCGAAGGATCCTCTCCGCCACGCCCTGCGCCTCCTCGGCGTCGGTCTCGTACACCGTGCGCTGTACGCGGCTTCCGGCATCCCTCATGGAGGACAGCCTGATATAGTCGCCGCGCTCCGGCGAGGATGCGAGGATTCTGTTCGCCCAGTTCACCACCTGGGGGGTGGAGCGGTAGTCGCGGCTCAGCGTCACGTCGCGGGACAGCGGGGCAAACTCGCGCGAGAAGTCGAGCAGATAGTAGCCGCTGGCGCCGGCGAAGGAGTAGATGGTCTGCGCGGGGTCGCCGACGACGCACACGTTGCGGTTCCCGCCAAGCCAGCGCGTGAGCAGATGGTGCTGAAGCGGCGAGACGTCCTGGTACTCGTCCACCGTCAGCCATCCGATGGCCCGTCTCACATCCGTGGCCTCCTCGGGGAACGCGTCAAGCACATGCGCGGCGAGCAGCAGGATGTCATCGAAGTCGATGCGGCCGCGTGCGGTCTTCTCCTGCTCATACGCGAGGAAGACGTCGACGAATCGCCCGGCGTCGAGCTCTGCGGGAGGGAGACGATGCAGGGATGCACATACCCGCACGTAGTCCGCAGGATCGACGAGATTCGTCTTGCACCAGCCGATCTCCGCCTGGACGTCCCGAAGCGCCGCCAAGGCCAGGTCGGCGTCCCCGAGTACGCGCACCAGGGCGCGGGAGACGAGGTCATGCTGGTCCTCGAGGATCGAGGGGAAACGCGAGGAGCTGATCCGCGGCCACAGCCGCCGCAGCTGGTGCAGAGCGGCCGAATGGAAGGTGGCGGCGGTCACCGCGTCCCCCACTCCAAGGTCCGACAGCCGTGAGCGAAGCTCCGCCGCGGCCTTCACCGAGAAGGTGACGGCAAGCACACGATCGGGGTCCCAAGCCCCGGTGGCGCAGGCATAGGCGATGCGACGCGTCACCGTCCGGGTCTTGCCGGCTCCGGCGCCGGCGACTATCCGGATAGGCCCGTCCACCGCCGTGGCGGCGTCCCGCTGGTCGTCGTCCAGACCTTCAAGAATCGTCTCCGCCGTCGTGCCCATGCCCTCCATTGTGCCAGCGGAGGCGCCGTCATGGACGGAGCGGCTCACCCGGAGGAGGAAACGATGGACGGAGCGGGTCACCCGGGGGGAGGAAACGGAGGAATCACCAGATGCACGCCGCGGAAATCCCTTGGGGAGACAGGCCTTGTATTAGGGTGGTGAACGTGACACAAAGCAGCAAGCTCCTTCTGGCGGCACTGGCCTCCGCCGCCATGCCTGCCGTGGTCGCCTCGGGAGTGCGCGACAGCGCCCAGACGAATGACTCCGACAAAAACCTGGGCATCGACCAGGCGGTGGTCCAGGACGTGTCCGGAGCCGTCTACGACGTGTTCGCCACGGACACCGACGCCGGCAGACGCCGTCTGAGCGGCAGAGCCAAGGCGGCTCGCACGCTTGCCGACTTCTGGGGGACCAACGGTCTGAGCTTCGCGGTCGACAGGGTTCTGGCCTACGAGCCGGGCGTGGATACGACCAGTCCAACGAAACCGCATGCGGTTCTCGTCACCATGCATCGGGCGGGAGCGGCGCGTCCCCTCGACCTTCTCACGCTGGAGGACTGCTCGGCCATGGGGACGGTCATCGGCGCCATCCATCGCATCCCCTCCCCGTTCCTCGGGAAAAGCGGTTATCCCGTCTTCTCCACGAAGGACATCCGCACGCAGCTCGCCACGTGGACCTCACAGCTCCGCCATTCGGGCCACATCCCCCGTCAGATCACCGACTCCTGGTCCCGCATGCTTGACACCGATGGCCTGTGGGCCTTCTCCACCTGCTTCGTGCATGGAAGGTTCCGCGACGGGGACGTCCTCTTCGATGGGTCCATCGTCACCGCCATCACCAACTGGCAGGACATGCAGGTGAACGACCCCGCCAGGGATCTCGCGTGGATCTTCGCCAAGCTTGACGCGGAGCACCGCAATGCCGTGCTGGCATCCTACGGGAGGATGATGGGATCGCGCCTCGACAGCATGATCATGCCCCGTGCCAACCTCTGGCTGCAGATCGAGCAGGTGGGCGAGTTTGTCCAGGCCCTCGATCGGGCGGACGATGACAGAATCACCCGCTGCAGGGCACAGGTCGAAAGGCTCGCCCACCAGCTGGGAGTGACATCCGACCGGACGCCCGTGCGGCGGGCGGCGGAACGAAGCGGGGAACGGCCGCATTCGACGCATTCCCCCTCGCCATCCACGATCACCGTGGGCACGCTGCTGGATTCCTCGGATCGCCAGGACCGTGCGGTGGGCGCGGAGGGGCGCAAGAACCCGAGTTCCCCTCGTCCCTCCGCGCCCGCCGCGACACCGGCCCGTCATGCGGCGGAACCCGTTCCACGGCGAGGGTTCTCGTCCAATGACAGCAGAACCGTCACCCTCGGCGAGATGAGCATAGAGTTCGACGACGAACTCAGCGACGAGACCGGCGAGACCAGGGGCGAGAGCGGCAGAGCGCATGTCGACCAGGCGGCCGGCGCCTCGGCCAAGACCGCGACCGTGGATGGCCCAGCCCAATCCCACGACGGCACGTCCACCGAGGACGTGAAATCCTGGGATCCCAACGCCTCCACGGGCGTCATCCCGGAGATCGAGCAGCGACTGCTCGCCGAACGCAATGCCGAAGCCGACCTCGCGTCAGGCACCATGCATCGGAACGATTCCGGAAAGACATCCGGATCGGCGAACACGACCGCACACGGCCGGTCGCACGGCGATTAGGGCTCGCCACAGGCGTAAGCCGACGGCCGACGGGCACAATGGAATGCGACCCGATTAGGCATGCCCGCCTGGATTCCAGCGTCATCGGCATCCAGAGCCGGACGACCGGAAGGCTGGACGTGATGGAAACAATGCAACGGGCGGACCGAATCCTCGGACCGTCTGGGACAGAAGGAGGATATATGGATATCGAATTGGGAATCCGCGACGTGGCGCGGCCCGTGAGCTTCTCCAGCGATCAGAGCGCCGAGGCCGTCAGCTCGGCCATCGCCGATGCGGTGGCTACTGGGAAGGTCATCGACCTGACGGATGACAAGGGCCGCCATATCGTGGTCCCCTCCACGGCTCTGGGCTATGCCATCATCGGTTCGGAGACCAAGCACGCCGTGGGATTCGGGGCGCTGTAGAAGGAATCCCGGGCCATCGCCCGTCAGACTGGATGACGCCTCCGGCCTGACGCCGGATCGACACCCCGTCAGGACTCGTACGAAACGGAATCCAGCGTTCCGGCGATGCGGTCGACCGGCACGCCGCGGGACATGATTTCGCCCACCGTGCCGTCGTCGGTGAGGTTCTCCCCCAGCTGGTTCGGCTTGCCGGATCCATGCCAGTCGGACCCGCCGGTGACGAGCAGACCACGACGATGCGCGATGGCGAGAAGCCTTTGGCGCTGGTCGGGGCCGTTGCCGCGATGCCAGACCTCGAGCCCGTCCAGGCCGTCGTCGGCCAGCGACTCGATCTGCGCATCCGTCAGCAGATGCCTGTTGCGCCCACGGTCGCCGGCATGGGCGACGACGCTCACTCCCCCGGCGGCCTTCACCGCGCGCACCACCTCGTGCGTGGTGGGCGACGGCGTGGGGATGTAGTACGGGCTTGAGGAGGCCAGCGCCCCCGAGAAGGCGTCCGAACGGGTCGGATACACGCCGGCGGCGACCAGGGCGTCGGCGAGGTGCGGACGGCCGACCGTCGTCGAATCGCCCTGCCTGGCCTGGGCGAGCACGGCATCCCAGGTGATGGGGAAGTCCTTCGCCAGAAGCTGCGTCATGCGACGCGCACGACCAAGCCTCGCCTCGCGCGTCCGCCGGAACATCCCCGATATGGCCGGATTGGACGGGTCATAGAGAAACGCGAGCACATGGACGGAGACGCCCTCGTCGTCCGCGGTGACCTCGGTGCCGAGCAGCACGGGCATGCCGGCGGTGCGGCAGGCGCGAAGCATCTCCGGCCATCCGTTCGAGGTGTCGTGGTCGGTGATGGCGACCCCATGCAGCCCCTTCTCCACGGCGAGGCCCGCCAGGGTCTGCGGGGTTTCGGTCCCGTCCGAGAAGACGGTATGGCAATGGATGTCCCAGCCCGCCGTAGGAGCTTCATCGGGTATTCTCGGAGGCGTCATGCGTCCATCGTAGGACGGGTCCCGGCGACATGCCTCACCTCCCGCGAGGACGGACGTGGCCTGCCTTCCGCCCCGGTTCCGGACCTACCGCCCGGTATCGTCGGCATCGTGAAGAGGACGCCACGCAGATGCCACGACGCAACGCCATGGCCGGGAAGCACCGACATGGCCGGAGAACGGAAGGGACGACGATGACCGACGACGCAAACGGCGTGGAGGCCGACGAGGACGATGCAGCCGCGACGGCTGAGGACCGCGGATCAGCGGAGCGGAAGGCCGCCGTGAAAGACCTCCGAGCCACGACGCTGACGCCGGCGAGTCCCCGTCTTCGCGGATGGCGGAACGGGGCCGTCTGGACGTATCTGGTCATGCTGCTCGCCTCCTCCGCCGCCCTCGTCGTCTCCTTCGTGCTGTCGGCGGAAACGCTGCAGCTCGCCCGCCACCCGAAGGCCCTGCTCGGATGCGACGTCAACAGCGTGCTCTCCTGCTCGACGGTGGCGGAGTCCTGGCAGTCGGAGATCGTCCACTTCGCGGGGCTGAGCTACCCGAACGCCTTCTTCGGCATAGCCGCCGAAAGCGTGTTCGTCACCATCGCGGTAATCGGACTGGCCCGCGTGGCCGTGCCGCGCTGGTTCGCGCTGTGCACCTGGCTGGGAGGACTCGCCGCCCTGGCCTATGCCTACTGGCTGTTCACGCAGTCGATGTTCGTCATCGGGGCCCTGTGCCCGTGGTGTCTGGGGCTCATGTTCGCCACGACCATCCAGTTCATGGCCCTGTCCCACGCCACGGTGACCGTGCAGGAGCTGCCGCGGCTGGACGGGCCGGAACCCCATGGCCTGCTCACCTACTACCGGCTCAACTACGACCTTATGGTCGACGTGGTGTGGATCGTCGCGCTGATCGCGCTCATCCTCCTCAAGGACGGCGCCGCGATCTTCTGACGGACCCGCCTGATGCCGGAACGGCGGAGCAACTAGAGAAGCGCGACCCGGCCGACGATGGTGGCCGGTCCGGTGAGTTCGACATGGTCGTCGTCCACGTCCACGCGCAGAACGCCCCCGCGCACGGTGACGTCCCAGTGGGACACGCCGGTCCTCGTCCGCAGGACGACGCCCGTCGCGCACAGACCCGTCCCGCATGACAGCGTCTCGCCCACGCCGCGTTCGTTGACGCGCATGGAGGCGTGGCCGATCCTGTCCTCGACGTCGCCGTCGATCCCGTCGATGCGAACGAATTCGACGTTCTGGTCCGATTCGAGGACGGGGCTGACGACGGGTTTGGTGACGAGGTCGAGCTCCTCGAGCGCCGGAAGCGTGGCCGCTCCGGAAGCGGACTGCGAACCTCCGAGAACGGCGACGACATGCGGATTGCCCATATCGACGAAGGTGCCGCGGGCCTCCCCCGGCGTTCCGGGGATGGTCACCTCGAAGGAGTCATCCTCGGCCTTGCTCCATGGACCCATGTCCACGCGGAAGACGTTCCTTCCGTAGGGTTCGACGTCGCCAAGGAAGGTGAGCGTCTTGACCCCCGCGCGCGTGCCGAGGGGGAAGGTGGACCCCACCTGCCGCGGGACCAGTCCGAGCCTCTGCGCCACGAGGGTGATCGCGCGAGTGCCGTTCCCGCACATCTCGGCCAGGGAGCCGTCGGCGTTGCGGTAGTCCATGAACCACACGGCTCCGGCCTCCATGCAGTCGTGGCGCAGTCCCGGGGCTATCCCCTCGACGGCCCGCGAACGGGCGAGCCGCAGCACCCCGTCGGCCCCGATCCCGCGATGCCTGTCGCACAACGCCCTCACCTCGGCGGGCGTGGGGTCGAAGCGCCCGGACTCGTCCTCGTAGACGATGAAGTCGTTGCCCGTGGCATGGGCCTGGTAGACGGTGTCGGGAATGCTCATGTTTCGAGGTTAGTCCCGTGGTCCCCGTCGACGACCGGCCCCAGCGGACGGCGAAGAGCCAGGGGCCGAGGCCCGGATCCGACGGGCTCCGGTCGCGCCGGCTCCGGTCACGCTGCCAGACCCCACCCAGCACGTCTGACAAATCGGGATCTGGGGCTCGTCCCGATGCGATGGTCCCATGGCGAAGCAGGACGCGAGGTAGTGTGGATGGCATCGCTCGCCCGTGCCGATCGCTTCGTCTGCGCGGATCTGCAGGACGATGACGGTAGGATCGGCATGGCATCGACGGCACCAATCGGGATTTTCGACTCGGGCCTGGGGGGGCTGTCCGTCGTACGCGAGATCCGCAAGGACCTGCCGCACGAAAGAATCGAATACTTCGGGGACTCCGCCAACGCACCCTATGGCACGAGACCTCCCGAGGAGGTGCGCCGGTTCGCGTTCGCCATCGTCGACCGATTCGTGGCCCGGGGGGTCAAGGCCGTCGTCATCGCCTGCAACACCGCGACGTCAGCAGCGGTGAACGAGCTGAGGGCGGCGTATGACATCCCCATCATCGGTATGGAGCCGGCGCTCAAGGTGGCCTGCGACCGTGGTGGAGGCACCTCCCAGCGCGTCATCGTCGCCGCGACGCCGCTGACTCTGCGCGAGCATAAGTTCGCGGCTCTTATGAACCGTTTCGATCGCGACAACGTCATCCTGCGTCAGCCCTGCCCCGACCTCGTCGAGATCGTCGAGGGCGGCCGCCTCGGCGATCATGACCTCGTCATGCGCACGCTGCACCGGTACTTCGACGACTACGACCTGTCGACGGTGGACTCGGTGGTGCTGGGATGCACGCATTTCGTCTTCTTCCGCCGCCATTTCCGGGAGCTGCTGGATCCACGGACCGCCATCATCGACGGCAACGAGGGCACCGCGCGCCATCTGGGCGAGGTTCTCGCCGAGCGCGACGAGCTGGCGCCCGACGATCAGTCGGGCTCCGTGAACGTGGGGAACTCCGACCGCTCCCCCGCCGTGGCCGCGCTGTCACGCAGCCTGCTTGAGGAGAGCGACGAGGGCGAGGCGGTCGGCACGAACGATTCCATCCACTGATACGGGCACGATGACCGATACGAACAACACGAATGACGAATCGGGACCCGCGACCGGCGACGACGCCGAGCCTCGGCGAAGGACACGTGCAGTCACGGGAACATGGGAAAGGGACGATGAGATGACAAGAACGGCTCTTATCGACGTAGGCGGGGGTTTCCGGGCGATATTCGGCGCCGGGGTCATGGATCGCTGCCTGGACGACGGCATCTCGTTCGACCATTGCTACGGGGTCTCGGCGGGAAGTGCGAACATGACCTCGTTCATCGCCGGTCAGGCCGGACGCAACCACCGCTTCTACACCGAATACGCGTTCCGCAAGGAGTATGCGAGCCCCGGGAACTTCGTCAAGGACCGCAACTTCGTGGACCTCGACTACGTCTACGGCACGCTGTCGAACCACGACGGGGAATACCCCGTCGACTACGCGGCCTTCGAGGCGAATCCCACGGGCTTCACGGTGGTGGCGTGCGACGCCCGGGACGGCTCGACGAAGTACTTCGACAAGTCGGACGTGCACTTCGACGACTTCGACATCATGAAGGCGTCCTCGGCCGTGCCGGTGGCCTGCGAGCCGTACTACGTCGACGGCGTGCCCTATTTCGACGGAGGCATCGCCGATCCCGTCCCCGTCCAGAAGGCCCTCGGCGAGGGCTACGATCGCGTGGTGCTCATCCTCACCCGTCAGAGGGACATCCTGCGCGAGCAGCGCAGGGACGTGGCCCCGGCACGGGTGCTGTCGCGGCACTGGCCGGCGGCGGGCGAGCGCCTGCTCAACCGCTACCGCATCTACAACGACGAGGTCGCCCTCGCCAAGCAGTACGAGAAGGACGGCGCCGTTCTCATCCTCGCGCCGGACGACCTGTGCGGACTCAACACGCTGTCCAAGTCCTACGAGGGCCTCGAGCGCATGTACCGCAAGGGATATGCGGCGGCCGAGGCCATCGCGCCCTTCCTGGCGAGCTGATCGGGACTGCAAAGGCAGCAAAGCGGCAAGGTGGCTTCAGAAGCGAACCACAGGGGCGAGTCACCGGCAGGAAAGGGACTGCGCGGGCGGGGGAAATCGTTCCGCCGGAGCCACGATCCCGAGTCGATCCCCGCCCGTCCCGAGTTCCCCGTCAGTCCCCGGTTTCCCCGCCCCCGTCCCGGGCGAACCGGAATCGTGTTACTTCATCGGTTCCGG
>CALEGL010000201.1 GCA_937876495.1 uncultured Bifidobacterium sp. | reverse complement strand
GCCCCCCTCCGGCCGGCCGCCCGACACCCGGCAACGACGACGGCCTCCGCCCCGCAGACGACAGGCGGCGGAACCGGGCATCCGGCCGGGAACCCGAACCGGCTCCGACCAGGAGGGGCCGCAGGCAGCTCAAGGACCTGCACAGCAGGCATATCCCGTTCGAAGGCCACGGGACGGTCGGCGCCGTCGCCATAGACCGGGACGGGCGCGTCTGCGCGGGCACCTCCACCGGCGGCATCGCCGACCAGATGGACGGGCGCGTCGGCGATACCCCGATCATCGGAGCGGGGACGTATGCGCGCAGGAACGTGGCAGGAATCTCCTGCACGGGGCAGGGCGAGGCCTTCATCCGAGGGGTGGTGGCATATGACGTCATCGCGCGGATGGAATACCGGCGGGATTCCCTGAGAAGCGCCATCGTCGGAACGATTCTGTCGAATCTGACCGACAAGGGAGCAAACGGCGGGATCATCGGCCTGTCGGCGGATGGGGACCTCGTCATCGGGAGGAATTCGGCCATGATCAACGCCGCCTACAGGGACGGGGACACGATCGTCACCCTCGACTGATCGGCGGATCGCCCGCAGCCGACGGACGGCCGGACGAACCGGTCCCCCTCCCGACGAGGCGCATGGAGGCCCGGATGGGGCGAAGGGCACCGCATCACCCGTGACCGTCGTACTGTCGTACCGGATTCTCGCCACGATCCGTATCCTTGCGATCTTCCTGACGGCCTTACACCAGTACAGGCCAAGTACCTTCGCGTTCAGATTGAAATGGTATCCGCGCCTGTCGGCCGGATGGAAGTGGATGCCGTACGGCGACTCGGGGTCGTCGTTGAGCCTTCGCGCGCTGCCGGCCAGCACCATCTTCATGTATAGGTCCGTCGAGGGGACGAGGTTCTCCTCGTCCAGGCACTCGTCGAGCAAATCAGGAAGAAGCGGGCTCTGCGTGCCCTCACAGGCGTCCCGGGCAGCAGCGGCGAGGTCGACGTAGCGCAGATGCCTCCACCAAACGTTCCTGTCACGGGCGTAGCCGTTGACGACGGGCGTAGTCCCTGACGTCATCGCGCAGATCGACGGGGAACGCCTCGACGTCCATGGTCAGAAGCAGGCGATGGTCGAACCGCCTGCCGTCGGAGAAGTGGTCGATATGCCCCTCAAGCTGTTTCCTCCCGAACGAGGCCCAGCGCGCCCTTGTCCTCCACGAGGATGCGGTACGAGCCGCGCGTGATCTCCGCATCCGGGACGAAATGCGTCGTCGACCTGTCCTGCGCCGGCTGAAGCTCGAAATCGTCGTCGAAGGAGTCCGCCGACTCGACGGATTCATCATCCTCGAACAGCTGCGCGAGCAGCGCGTTGAAGGCGCGGCCGTCCAGCCTCTGAATCATCTTGAGGAAATGGATGACGTTCCCCGTGATGACGTCCTCGCGCCCGTGATACGTCTGGAACGGACCAATCGTCGACCCCATGCCGGCCTCCCTGCCGTGTGATGAATCGTCAAGCACCGATACCCACACGGAAGTCTAATGCCGAAAGGCATCTGATTCCCGACAGCACAGGAATTGCCGGCCCCACATCTAGTCTCAGCGAACAATCGACCACACCATATCTACGGCGTGTCAGGAAAGTTGATGCATAATGCTGCATCACGTATCCTGTACGCGTTAGAAGCCGTCAATGCCTCTGGGATTTTCTCCATGCACACTAGGGCGGCATTTCTTTTTTACCGTTCATTCCAGAGGTTTCCCATGCCGGCCAATCAATACACAAGGGAGCCATACCCGGATCACCCGTGTCGCACGCCATCGGATCTGGCCCAGCGACTTCTCGACAACGGAATGACCGGCGTCAATCGAGAAACCCTTACCATGCGAATCGAGCAGGTCGGCTACTTCCGTCTCAAAGGCTACTGGTACCCCTTTCTGACGCCTGACAGAGAGAATCCTGACAAAAAACGACTTCCCTTCACCACGCCAACATCATTCACGACCATCTGGGACAGATATCTTTTCGACCAGGAACTACGACTTGTTGCATTCGACGGAATCATCACCATCGAGAACTTCCTGAAGAACTTCATGGCGATGGAACTCTCACAATTCGCCGGTCCTTTCGGATATATGACCAACGAGGGCCTTCCCGGACTCAGTCCTCAGGAACATGGAGCATGTCTGCAGACCTTCCTCTCCTCCTATTCGAAGTCGCGGCTCACCTATATCGAGCATTTCCGCCACAAGTACAGGGAGCCTCTTCCACCGTATTGGATGATCGTGGGATGCCTGTCCTATGGAGCCTTCAAGGAGACAATGTTCAAAGGAGCTCCGGACTCAATCCGCAGAAAACTGGCCACGCGTCTGCGCATCATCAACCGGAATTCGAATCCTGGGTTCTCCGGCGACGTGAAGATACTGTCCAACTGGCTTGAGACGATCCGCCAGGTCCGCAATATCACGGCTCACCATGATCGTCTGTGGAACGTCAGGAACATCAAGATCATGCCCCAGCTCCCCCGCCTTGACCGCGAGCATCCGGACTGGTGGGGCAACGCCTGGGAGCCGTTCCATCACACCCAGGGGACCGCCTCGTTCTTCACGATGGAGAACCATCTTCTGGCTGCCATCGGGTCACGCCGCTGGCGTGACCGCTTCATCTCCCTGATGGGCGTCCATCCCGAAATACCGCAAGAGGACATGGGATTCCCCGACGGATGGCGGTCGCTGCCCGTCTGGCAATGACATGGCGACCGTCGTCCGATCTCCCAAGCACAACCACGGCGATGCACAGCACGATCCGAACGGGCATCACCACCCACGGACTCATCCCGCGGACTCATCACCGTCCGACTGGGCGCCGCTTCGTCCCACGCCGTCGCCCTATTCGCGCCGCCCTACTTCGTG
>CALEGL010000200.1 GCA_937876495.1 uncultured Bifidobacterium sp. | reverse complement strand
GGTTGTGGGGAGGGTGCGTCACAGAGGGGGCGGTCGGTTGGGAGACGGCGTTCCTCGGCTTCGTGGACGCCCCCGTCACCGCGCTCGTCCCTCCCAGCTCGTCGGCGATGGCCTTCAGCGTCGACGTATCCATCGTCGAAATCCCGGGCTTTCCTGTGGTCGGGTCGGTCACCCATGCGTCCTTCGAGGAGCCCGACGACGCCGAGGAGCCGGATGAGACGACCACGGGAATCCTCCCCCCGGTCGTGGAACCCACGCCCAGCACGAAGGCGTCATTGAGATACGCGCGCAGCGAGGAGTACGTCCGTCTTGTCGTGGCGGCGGTCTGTTCGCCGTCCGTGACCAGGTAGAGGACGATGACGTCATGGGAGTGCGACGAGCGTATCGACTTGAGGGTGAGGAGGATGCGGTCCAGCGGCGTGTCCAGACTCGACCCAGCCGATGTCGAGGTGGGTTCGACGGACAGGGTGTCGGCCCAGTTCGTCAGGGCGAGGACGTCCGGCGTGAGAGGGACGTCGAGGGATGCCGTCGATCCGAAGCGTATGGCGGCGAAGTTCGAGTCCGGATACAGGGACGTGAGGTCCTTCACCGCCGACTTCGCGGCCGACAGGCGGCTCACCGCCGTCGAGGAGCCATAGTGGGCGTCGGCGACCCCCATCGAGCCGGTCACGTCCACGGCGACGACGACGTCCATGCCCTTCACCGCCGTGGTGGACACCGTGGACGTCGTCGAGGGCGTCAGCGCGATGAGGGCGACGACCAGGCAGATCAGGACGCGTCGCACGACGGCTCCGGGCGTTTCATCAGTGGTGCGCCCGCGTCGGCCGCCACGCGCATGCCGCACGATGATCGCGGCGGCTAGCGCCGTCATGGCGGCGCAGACGGCGATCGCGACGGGCCAGCCCCAGACAGGGGCGAGGACGATGGTCATCTCTTCAGCCTCCATGTCATGAGGATCCAGGCGACGGCCGCGGCGACGAGCGCGGCAACCCACCACCCCGGAGCGTCCACAAGGGAGGCGCGTTCGCGGCTCGCCGACGTCCCCGATCGCCGGCTTTCGATGTCCCTGACGAGATCTTCGACGGATGAGCCCGAGGTCACCGACAGAAAACGTCCGTCATGGGATTCGATGGACTTCCTCATGGCTGTCGCCGTCGCATCATCGAGGGTCCCCTGCGGCCCTGAGTACAGGCCGTCCACGGTGATGGAGGCCTGCGAGGTCAGGTCGAGGGCCTTGTCGAGGGTATAGGACGGCTTCCCGGCGACGATGTTGTCCGTCGCCAGCAGGATCGAGGCGGAACGGGACGAGGCGCCCGACTCCGTCGAAGATCCGGATGGCGACGACGAGGATCCGTAGAGGAACCCAGGGAGCAGTGAGGCGCAGCCCACGAGGCCGTCCCCGATAAGCGAGGTGGCGTCCTTGCGGTTCTGCGTTCCCTCCAGCCAGTCGGAGATTTTCTGGTAGTCGCTGTCGCTCATCTTGTCGATGTCGTCCTGGCTCTGGACGCCCTTGAGAATCGCGCTGGCGGACTTCAGCTGGCTGGTGACGAGATCGTAGTCGTCGGTGAGCGGGAAGACGGTTCGCGAGGTCGAGTTGAAGATGCTCAGCCCTATGCGTTCGCCCTGGAAGCCCTCGACGATGTCGAGATAGGTGTTGATGACCTGCCTGTCATAGGGCAGGGTCGATCCCGAGACGTCCAGGCAGAGGACCACGTCGTGGTTCGACGCGCTCTCCGACCCTGATTCGATCAGGGACGGTCGCGCCAGAAGCGCGAGCGACAGCGCGAGGCAGAGCACGAGAAGAGCGAGCGCGAAGCGATTCAGCCGTCTCCATCGGTGCAGCAGGGACGATCCGGATTCCGTGGAGAGATCCTCGTCGACGTCGAAGACGGGAGCCTCGTCGTCACGCCGTCGACGGGGGGCCAGAACGATGACGACGACGAGGCCAAGCGCAATGACCGCGCCGATAAGTCCCGCCAGGGGCCAGTGCCAGGAGGGCATGGTCATCGTCTCCACCTCGATATCAGGGCATCCACCCATTCGGCGGCCTGATGGACGTCGGACCCGCTGGCGACGCCATCGGGCATCCTGGAGAACTCCCGGGGATACAGTGCGGCAATCGTCTGCCGCAGCAGATCCATCCCTCGAGGGGACGCGGCGCGGAGCCGCGAATCGGACAGGTCGGCGAGGGTGAGCGTCGACATGTCCTTTCCGGCCCGGTGCGAGGCGAAGTCGCGAGCGACCTCGGCAAGTTCCAGGAAGGACCGGCGGTCGTCGGCGTCCCCCCTGTCATGCGCCTCGACGATGTCGGTCACGCGGCGATGCCCGGCGGCATCACCGTCGGCCCGGTCATGTGCACCCCGACGGGGCGTGCTGGACCGGGGCCCGCGGGGGCGGGCCAGCGCGCCGGCCATGCCGCCGAGGGCCCGCGACCAGGCCACGCCGCCCGCACCGACCAGCGCGGGGCACCGCGC
>CALEGL010000199.1 GCA_937876495.1 uncultured Bifidobacterium sp. | reverse complement strand
GGAGCGGGTACCGGACCGACGCGACTGATCCAGGCCGAATGCCCGGCTAGTCCAGGCCGATCCCGACGAGCACGGGCTCGGGAACCAGCGTCACCCCGAAGGCTCCGCGCACGCCGTCGCGGACGGCCGTGGCGAGCGCCGCCACGTCGGCGGCCCTGGCCCCTCCCCTGTTGGTGAGGGCCAGCGTATGCCGGGAGGACAGCGCCGCCGGGGCATCGGGCGACAGCCGGAACCCGCGATGGAATCCGGCGTGGTCGATGAGCCAGGCCGCCGAGGTCTTGACGCGCGCATGCCCATCACCGTTCCCCAATCCATCCGCATCCACGGGGAAGCGGGGCGCATCATCCGGGAGCCCACCCGCCTGGGCCGCAGATAGGACGGGGTTCATGAAGAAGCTTCCGCAGCTATGCCGGTCGGCGTCCTGGGCATCAGAGCCCGTCTCACGGCGCATGTCCTCCAGCGCGGCGTCCACGGCGCTTCGGTCGCGCATGCCCGCCATGACCGGAATCGCATAGCGGTGCGGATCCTCGAGCATCCCCTTGGTCGCCCTCACGCGCAGCACCGCGGCGCGGATCTCGCGAACGGGAAGTCTGTCACCCACCTCGGTTCCCAGGGCATGGGCCAGCTGCCCGTATCCTACGGTTCCGATGCCTCCGGATTCCAGGGCCAGATCGACCGACAACACGACGTATCGGGGCGTGGGGAAGAAGTGCGTCGCAGGGACGGCCGGGGCGGCGTACATACTTGTCTTGAGAGCGGAGGTCCTGTAGCCGAAGCGTAGCTCGGACGGAGTCAGAACGACGACGCGACCGGACGGCCTGTCCCAGGCCTCGACCCGGCACACCGAGGAGGAGACGGACTGGCCGTAGGCGCCAATGTTCTGCACAACCGAGGCGCCCACCGTCCCCGGAACCCCGGAAAGGCCCTCAATACCCGCCAGGCCACGCTCCACGGACAAGCCGACGAGGTCGTCCCACATCATTCCGGCGTCGACGCGCAGGACCACGGCATCGTCCGTACGGGACACGACGTCGACGCGCCGGCTCAGATCGCGCACGACGACGCCGTCGAAGATGTCGTCCCCTGCCACAATGTTCGACCCTCCCCCGATGACGCAGAGTGGCAGACCGTCCGCATCGGCCCGGCGTACGACGTCGATGACCTCCCCGCGGCCGTGCGCCGCCACAAGACGCCGAATGGTCCCTCCGACGCCCATCGTCGTCAGGTCGGCGAAACGAGGAAGGTCCGTACCACCACGCTCCGGTCCCGCAACGGAGTCACCGCCGCCGACTTCTGTCTGGGTGAGGGAAAGGTCTGCCGGATCGACGGATGTCATAGGAGCCATGGTACGGAAAAAGCCCGACCGCAGGGATCGGGCCTTCGGAAGGGCTTCGCTCTTGGACGCTCAGCGAGTCTCGCGATGCACGGTCTGCTTGCCGCAGCGGGGGCAGAACTTCTTGAGCTCGAGACGGTCCGGCGTGTTGCGACGGTTCTTGGTCGTGATGTAGTTGCGTTCCTTGCACTCGGTGCATGCCAGCGTGATGCCCGGACGGATATCGGCGCTCTTGCTTGCCATATGCCTCACCTCTGTGTTCGTGTGGTCACCGACATGGGCCGGTGTTCGTAGCGAGGAAGAGACTCGAACTCTTGACCTTACGATTATGAGTCGTACGCTCTAGCCAGCTGAGCTACCCCGCCATCGAGCCTCGAGTGAGAATCGGACTCACGACCTCTTCCTTACCAAGGAAGTGCTCTACCACTGAGCTATCGAGGCGTGGCGGATAGTGGATTCGAACCACTGAAGCACGAAGCGGCTGATTTACAGTCAGCTCCCTTTGACCGCTTGGGAAATCCGCCATGTCGCCGCGCAAGACCAAGGCCTCAAAACGGCAACTTCGCTATAGTGCCACGCGTCCCCGACTTGCGCAAGTCGGGGACACGCCGCGCCGACGTCCGCGCGGTCAGACGCGGAGTCCCTCCGCGACCAGGCGCGAGCACACGTCGATGACACGGTCGTTGGCCTCGGTCTCGCCTATGGAGATGCGGATGCCCTCGCCGGAGAACACGCGGGTCGACAGTCCCGCCTCGGTGAACCTCGCGGCTGCCTCGTCGGTCCGGTCGCCCAGCGGCAGCCACAGGAAGTTGGCGTACGGCTCCGGGAAGCTCCAGCCCTGCGAGCGCAGAGCCGCCACCACGCGGTCCCGTTCGGCGACGATGGACTTGACCCTCACCTCGAGCTCGTCGCGAGCGTCCAGCGAGGCGAGGGCGGCCTTCTGCGCCACGTCGGTGACTCCGAAGGGTAGGGACATCTTGCGCATGCCCTCAATGACCTCGGGTGCGGCTATGCCGTAGCCGATCCTCAGGCCGGCCAGGCCGTAGGCCTTGGAGAAGGTGTGCGCGACGACGATGTTCGGATGCTCCGCGAAGAGATCCATGGCGACACTGGTGTCCTCGGCCGTGTTGAACTGGTAGTAGGCCTCGTCGAAGAGCACGAGGACATCATCGGGGACCGCGGCCACGACCCGTCGCGCGTCGGCGTCCGACAGCGCGGTGGAGGTGGGGTTGTTGGGGTTGTTGAGGATGACGAGCCGGGTACGGTCGTTCACGGCGGCGAGGATGCCGTCCACGTCATGCGAGCCGTCCGGGCGGTTGGGGACCTGCACGCTGGCCGCCCCCGCGCCGGCGACGATGATGGGGTATGCCTCGAAGCTGCGCCACGGGTAGACGACCTCGTCCCCCGGCCCGGCGACGAGGTCCACCAGCTGGGTGATGACCTCGGTGGACCCGCAGCCCAGGACGACGTTCTCGGGGGCGACCCCCTCGAGCGCCGCCACGCGCTCCACGACGTCCCAGCCGCGCATGTCCGGGTAGCGGTTGATGCGTCCCAGGGATTCGGAGCGGATGGCGTCGAGGACGCTGGGCAGGGGGTCGAAGGGGTTCTCGTTGCTGGAGATCTGGAAGGAGCGCCGACCCGGGGTCGCAGGGGCGGGACGCCCCTGCCGGTAGGCGGGAATGGTGTCGACGATGGAACGATGCCGGAATGTCATAGCCCCATCGTAGACGCCCACGCGACGTGCGCCGCGTGCCGGGAGGCCGCTGGTGTCGGATTCCCGCGCGCAACCGGAACAACCTATAGACGCTGCCGATGACGCGCTGCAGCGCCGCGGGATTCCGCGCCTCATACCCCGCGACGGAATCTTGTCAGGCCGGGGGCGAGGTGACAGGCTGGGGTCATGACATCCTCACGCGTCCATCAGGGACTCTCCTTCGACGACAACCCCCTCGGCTTCTCCACCAGGTCCATCCATCTGGGCAACGGCGTGGACGCCGAGACGGGGGCCATCCGACGGCCCATCACGCTGGCCAACGCCTACGCCCTGCCCTACGACCCCTCGGACATCAACTGGTCGAGCTCCGACGTCAACCTCTACGCCCGCAACGGGCATCCCAACCAGCGCTACCTCGAGGCCAAGCTCGCCAACCTCGAAGGTTCCGAGGACGCGGTGGCGCTGGCCTCGGGGGTGGCGGCGCTGGCCGCCACCTTCACGACCTTCCTCGGCCACGGAGACCACGCCGTGTTCTCCGACACCACCTACATCGCCGCCTACCGTCTCCTGCACCAGATCCTGCCGGAGAAGTACGGCGTCGACACGAGCATCGTCGACACCTCGGATCCGGAGAACGTCGCCCGGGCCCTGAAGCCCACGACCCGGCTGGTGCACATCGAGACGCCGGCGAACCCCACCCTCAAGGTCACGGACATCGCCGCCGTGGCCGGAATCGTCCATGACGCCGCCAAACGCTACGGGCACGAGATCCTCCTGAGCGTGGACAACACCTTCAGCACGCCGTACAACGTGCGCCCCCTCGATCTGGGGGCGGACATCGTCATCGAAAGCCTGACGAAGTACATCAACGGGCACGGGGACGCTCTGGGCGGCGTCATCGCCACCACGAAGGAGCGCACGGACCTCATCCGGTACACCTACCAGGTGAACTACGGCGGCGTCATCAGCCCCTTCAACGCCTGGCTCATCAATCGCGGGTCGGTGACGATGCCCCTCCGCATGCGCCAGCACAACGCCTCGGCCCTGGCCATAGCCCGGCATCTCGAGTCGCTGCCCCAGGTGCGCTTCGTCGCCTACCCAGGGTTGGAGAGCCATCCCGGCCATGACGTGGCCGTCCGTCAGCTCGCCCGCCCGGACGCCGGTTTCGGAGGAGTACTGAGCTTCGGCCTGGACACCGACCATGACGGGCCCAACCGTTTCGTCTCCAAACTCGAGGTCATCACGTCGGCGGTGTCCCTGGGGCACGACGAAAGCATCATCGTCTTCCTCGGCGAGGACGACGAAGGCCAGTACCTCTACCCCGAGGCGTTCCATCGCGTCTTCCTGCGCTTCGCCCTCGGCATCGAGAACACTGAATACCTCATCCGCT
>CALEGL010000198.1 GCA_937876495.1 uncultured Bifidobacterium sp. | reverse complement strand
CGTCCGTGCCGGTGACTGTGCGGACGATCGCCTGGTGCACGTAGAAGCATTGGAGTGGATCGATGCGGTTCATCCGATCCTCCATGGTGTGGTGAGCGTCATCGCCCCGCCGAGACGGAGGATGCGTATCGCCTGCGGGCACAGGCCGGTCGCTATCTGCCTGCGTAGCATCGCCGTCGCCTGCTGGTCGGAGCCGCTGCTGCTCATGCTGGCCCCGCTGATGCTCTTGGAGGCGGTCATGGCCGGATCGTATGCGCCGCCCATGGCCGGGTCGATGCCGTTCGCGTCCAGCGCCTGCGCCTGCGCGCACGTCGCATCGCGGAACGCAGCGGCCAGATCACTGTCGGACGGCAGTCCCGTGTCCGGGTCGGTCTGGTAGAAGAGCGTCATCGTGTACTCGCGCACCGCCAGAGCGGCGGACGTGAGCAGGAGCGTGAGGTTGTCGGGGACGGGGTTGGTTGCGTTCAGATCGCAGTACGTCCGGTAGTCGTCTGCGGTCGCGTACTGCGGTGCGCCCATCGTCTATTCCGCTTTGTCCTGAGTGTCGGATTCCGAAGCGGGATGGGTCTCGGCGTCGGCCTTCATGTAGGCGGCGAGGTCCTCCGCATACTTGCGGCGTGCGACCAGTTCGCGCGGCGTGTATCGGACGGCGGGGTCGGCGGCTCCGAACAGCTGGGGGCGCTCCTTGCGGGCGGTCGCCTCGGTCACGGGATGGTATCCGGGCTTCAGCTGGTCGTTGCCGGCGTCGTCCTTCACGATGAGATACCTCGCATAATGCTCGTCGCTTACCGCGTGTATGGCGTTCTTCGCGTTGCGTATCAGTTTCATGGTGTTCCTTCCGGGAATGGACGTGCCGTGCGGGCATCGGGTGCGGCCGCACGGCACGCGAACGGTTGATATGGGTCAGGAGAGGACGACGAATCCCTTTTCGTCCCGCAGCTTGTTGACGCCGTACAGGCAGTCGAGGGTGACCTGCACGCCCAGACCGTCCTTGTCGTATCCCATGGTGGAGCGCAGGACGAGCCCGCTCACGGGGTCCTGGACGACGGCCTGGACGACGCCCATGCCGGGGGCGGCCATGGGCAGGCTGCGGCTGGCGAAGATGATCGCGCCCGGGTCGAACGCGAGGTTGTTGGTCACGTTCGGCGTGCCCGTCACCTCGGGCACCAGCTGGCTGACATGCAGCTGGAGGCCGTAGATCCTGCCGTTGATGGTCGGGTTGGATACGTCGCCGCGGTTCGCGTCGTTGTACGCGAAGAACTGCTGGAGGTTGGTGTCCGCCTGCAGGGCCGACTCGTCCTTGGTGCTGATGAGGAGGTGCCGGTTTCCCTCGGCGATCTTGTTGTCCGTGAACCTCTTGTTAATGGCCCGCAGCGTGGCGGACGACAGGTCGGTTCCCGCGGTTCCCAGGGAGCCGCTGAACATGCTGTAGGTGGCGATGATGTCGCTTTCGATCTGCTCGGCGAGGGCCACGACCTGAGCCCTGATGTAGGACTGCATGAGGATGGGCTGCGCCTGTGCGCGCACGTAGTCCTCGATCTCGATCGTGACCTCCTTGTGGTGGGAGAGCTTGACTGTGGTGTCGGTGGAGTTCGGCGTCTGCTTGGTGACGGGCGACCCCTCGACCTTGTCGTGTGCGACGAGCGTGCCCGGGTAGGGGACGTGCAGGGTGGATCCGACCTGGAATGTGGCCAGATCGGTGTCCTTGGTGACGAGGGGGGCCATGACGATGTTGCTGCGGAGCACCTCGAGTGCCTCGTTGGCCCAGATTTCGGGGATGAATGGTGCTGCTGTGGTGCTGTTGATGGCCATGATTGGCTAGGTCCTTTCTAGGCGGTGATCCGTCCGGCCTGCTGGGCCTTGAGGATGTCCGCGCGGTGTGCGTGGTAGAAGTCGGGGTCGGCTATCTGCTGGCGTGTGAACGTGGGCGTCGTCTCTCCGTGCTGTCCCATGTCGGGGCCGCTGGATGCGGCGGGCTTCGACGCCTTCCACGCGAGTAGCGCGTTGACCTGCGCGTCGAGTTCGTCGCTGGTGCCGCCGGTGAGCAGTTCGAGCGGAAGCTGGTGCTTTGCGGCCGTTTCGGCTCGCAGCGCCTGCTTCTGCGCCTGCTCGTACTGGTTCTGCCATTTCGTGGCCTCGTCGTGGGCCTTCTCGAGCTCCGTCTTCTGCGATTCCTGGAATTCGTCGAACTTCTGCGCCTTCTCGGCGTTGGCTTTCGCCTGCGCCTCGTTCTGCCGGCTCAGCGCCTTCCATTTCTCGGCCTGCGCCTGCCAGTCGGTGTCCTGTGTCGTGGTGGATTCCGCGCCCGTTGCGGGTTTGGCGTCCGCCGGCTGGACGGTGGTGCTGGTGGTGGTGTCGGTGGTCTGTTCTTCTGCCATGGGTGTGTTCCTTTGTCTATCCGTTTCGGATTTTTGCCGTCGCCGTTGCGGTGGCGGCTGAGAATGTCAGTGCAGTCCCAGGTCGGACTGCTCGCGTCGGCGACGTCGCAGCAGTCCCGTCCGCCCGGTGAGATCGCGGATGCGCGCCTGGTATGCGCGGATGCGCGCTCGTGCCTGCGTGCGCAGCGCCGGGTCGCTGGATGCCATGAGGATGCGTTTCTGCGTGCGTATGTGGGATTCGAGCGACCGTTGCAGCTGGGATGACTCCCACAGCTGCTGGTCTCGTTCCGTCCACGGAGAGACTGGGGGCTTCGCGTCTCCCTCATGCCATGCGGTGAGGATGTGCGTGCAATTGGGGTGCCATAGTCCCTGTGCTCGCGCCTGGTCGATGGTGGCGTCCGCACGCGGGTCGGGGGTGAGGCTGAGTATCCTTCCCTGCCACGCGTGGCAGAGGGGGCAGGTGTGCATGTGCGTGGGGACGGTGAACAGGGTGACGCCTATGCCGGTCATGACTTGGATGTGCGCCTCGTTGAGCGCGCGCATGGTGGCGGTTCGCACGGCCATCTCCACGTAGGAGGAGAGCTGCCAGTGGCGTCCCGCGTTGTCCACGAATCCGGTGATCCCGTGCGTGAGCAGGTCGCGCATCATGGTGCGCTGCGCGTCCGTGATGGTGTGCCCGTTGTCCGTGACCGCGTTGACGGCCGCGCCGGCCGCTACCAGCTTGTACAGGTCGTTGGGCTGGCGCAGGATGCGTTCGCGCACGTCCCTGAGCTCGGTCTGCAGATCGGTGTGGATGGCCTCGACGGCACGCTGCCAGAGTGGGATCGTCGGGTCGAACGGCGGTCGTGGCGCGGGCAGCGGGAGGATTGCGGGCGGTGCGGGCGGCAGTGGCGGTGTTCGCCGTGTTTCGGCCTGCATGCTGCGCAGGATGCTCTGTTCGATCGTGTCGAGGAGCATCGGCGTCCGCTGGCCGAGCGTGTCCGTGATGCGTCGCGCCTCGACCTGCATTCGGCCGACTAGCATCGTGGGCGTCATCGTGGGGTCGGCCGTCAGCTGGCCGAGGAGACGGCCGAGGAGACGCGTCCACCGCATGTCGGCCCACATGTAGAGGGCGATGAGCATGCCGGACGACTGATTGGGGGTGGGGTCACTGGGCTGCTGGCTGGTTGATGGCGTCCCCGTCTGACTCATGCGCGGCCTTCCTGTAGTCGGCTTCCGCCGTCCTGGCGGTGGCCGGATTGTTGGATGCGAGGCTCCCGTACGAGTTGGCGGGAACTCCGCCGGTGCTGCTGCCGTTGGATGCGACGGCGGCCCACAGGTTCTTCTCGCTGGGGTCGGGCAGCATGCTGTCGTCCTGCTTGATCTGCATGACCTCCTCCGTGACCTGCTCGTCCGTCCAATCGGGGTGGAGCATGCCGACGCGCGTCTGGATGCTGGCGGATTCGGCCTGGTTGAGGAGGTTGAGGGTCTGTGCGACGATGTTCGGCGCGTCGCTGGCCGCGTCGGGGAACTCCACGTCGGGGAGCGCCTGCATGCGGTCGGGCCCGTGGAACACGTTGTGGTTGATGTCGAGGAGCGCGGCATAGAGTGCGCGCAGCTGGGGGCGCCAGTAGAGGATCTTCGCGCTGCGGGTGAGCATGGTGAGCTTCTCGCGGGCCTGCGCCTCGGTGGCGGTCATGGCCACGTCGCCGGCGCTGCCGAACGTGCTCGCACTGTATCCGCATGCGGCGTACGCGCGCTCCACGAGCTCCCGGCACGTGTTCTGATGCTCCTGCCAGCGGATCGCCGGCTGGAACGTCTCGAACAGCTTGCCCTGGTTGAGGGTGCTGCCGGGCGCCTGGTTGAGCGGGGTGAATATCTCCTGGTCCATGTTCATGGTGCTGCCTTCGCCGGGCTTGCCCATGGTGAGCATGTCGCGGCTGACGAACACGCGCGCCTTGCCGAGTCGGATGTCGCGCATCCAGCTCGTATAGGATTCGTCGATGCTGTCGAACAGGCTTTCCGCGCGCATGAAGTCGCTGCGTCCCAGGTGGTATGCGGCGGGGTCGGTGCGCATCATGTGGTTGGGTTTGAGGTTGGGGACGTACACGCTGGCGAGCAGGCGGCTGCCCGTGTCGATGCCGGACTGGTCGTCGACGCTTATGCCCTGGGTCATGGGGTGCGTGGCGAGTGGGACGCGGACGCCGAGGCTCCGGTCGTCCTGGGATTCGTACAGCGCGTATTCGATGCGTCCGGGCGTCTCCTCCTCGAGCAGCTTGTAGTTGAGTTTCACGCCGTCGATGGGGGGTAGCTGCATCCAGTAGATGACGGATTGGAGGCGGCCGCCGAGTCCGAACGTGGGGAGTGCGTGGTCGGGGGCCATGGCGGTGATGAACGGGTGGTCGCATACGGTCGTGTCCCATTGGATGCGCAGGTATGCGCCGCCGAACACGGCGGCCAGCTCCGCTGCCTGGAGGAGTTCCGCGTGCGCGTTGTCGTCGAGGATGTCGTCGAGCTCCCGGGAGAGGGTCTTGCCCTGTGCCGCACTGGCGATGCCCCTGTCGTCACTGTCATCGTCCATGTCGCCGAGGTGTGTGGTCGGCATTTCGCTGAACAGTTGCTGGGCGCTCATGCGGGCGATTTCGGCGGGGAGCGGCACGTGGATTTTGACGGGCCGCTGGGATTGCTGCTGGGGGATGGGCGTGCCCCAGAAGAATCGTTTGACCTGCCCCCAGAGGCTGGTGTGCGTCTGCAGCTGGTTGGTTGCGTACAGCCAGCTGAGTGCCTCCTCGTCGCCGCTGTACCATGCGTCCATGCGCTGGTACAGGTTGGTGAGCCGGTTCTGGCTGATGGGCGGCCATACCTGGTTGCTGGCGGGCATTACCATGTTTGGCCTCCTGTGGTGAGTTGGGGCTGCCATTCGGTTTCGGTGGTGGCGACCGCGTATCTGAGGCCGTCGAGTGAGTGGTCGGCCTGTTTGATGGGTTTGTCGAGTCCCTTGTCGCTGGCCTTGGGGTCCCAGCTGTAGCCGGGGAACTCCTCGATCAGTCCCGTGCAGCGGTCGGAAATGTGGAGTCTGTCGGTGTCGAGCAGGGTGGCGATGCGGCTGATGCCGTAGCTGACGTTGTTCTCGCCGTCCGCGAGGTTCCTTATGCCGTCCTGTGCCAGTTGGACCTTGTAGGATGCTGCTGCAGGATCGACGAATATCCATTCGGGGGCCAGTGCGGTCTCATAGGGTAGGTGTGGTTGTGCCAGCCATGTGCGGAAACGTTGGCTGAGATCGCTGTCTGTGATGCGAGGGTTGCCGGCGCGACTGTCGTAGCGGAATTCGTCGATCGCATAGAGGTCATGGCCTGTGATTCTCCCGTACTGGTCTTTGATGGCGTGCATGCCGAGCATGATGCCGGTGCTGGCGTTGGTGGTGCCGTAGTCGCAGCCGACGGCGAGTATCCGGCTCATCGGGGGGAGCTGCGACCA
>CALEGL010000197.1 GCA_937876495.1 uncultured Bifidobacterium sp. | reverse complement strand
CCGAGCACCGCCTACATCGGCGTCTACAAGTTCGACGCCGACAACAAGCCCGTGTTCGATCATTCGCAGCAGGGCGAGGTTCCGAAGTCCTGATGCGCGGTTCCGGCCGGAGGATGGCCGGAGGACGGGGACCGACGGCGATGACGTCGGGCCCCGTCCGTTTTTGCGGTCTGTTCCGATGCCTTGTTCCGATGGCCGTGTCGCCGGACGGCATGGCCACGGGTAGCGGCGTCCGTCTATGATCGCGGGGCGTGGATCGATCGCGATCGAGGTGCCCAATGGCTGTGAGCCATGGACGTGGCGCGCGGACGCGGGATGCCGTCGCCATGAGATGAACGTCCACATTGTGGACATGCGCTTGGTGGCATCGTCGCGCCTGCCTAGCTTAAGGAACCAGTCGGGCCGGATGGCCCGCAGGAACTTGCAGTCGAAAGGAGGTCCGCCACGATGACCCGCTCATACGACGCTTCGGCACGAATTATTAGCCCGTCTTCGTTGACGGACTGATTCGGCTATCGCACTGGTCCCGCCAACGAAGGCAGGGCCGGTCATCGATGTCATTCGAAGTCTGACCCTGCACGAGTTGCGGGGCCTTTTTGCTGCGCCCACAAGGCGCCGTGCGAAAGCTCCATGGAAACAGACAGCCGTCGCGGATCAGCGTCCCGGCGGAAACGGATGGAGAGATCATGACATCGGCTGAAGGGGTCGCCTCAACGGGCGACGCAGCCAGCAAGGCCGCGGCGGCATCGCCGGCGGCGAAGCTTATGACGATGACCCGCGATTCTGTGCATACGGTCATCGCCGCCTCGATGGTCGGCACGGCCATCGAATTCTATGACTTCTACGCCTACGGCACCGCCGCGGCGAACTACTTCCCGAAGGTCTTCTTCGGGCAGACGGGGGCCACGGCCCTGATCGGCTCGCTGCTCACCTTCGCGGTCGCCTTCGTGGCGAGGCCCGTCGGCTCGCTGCTCTTCGGTCACTTCGGTGACCGCATGGGCCGCAAGACCACGCTGGTCGTCTCGCTGCTCACCATGGGCGTGGCCACCTTCCTCATCGGATGCCTGCCCACGTACGCCATGTGGGGCTGGTGGGCAGTGACCGTGCTCGTGGCCTGCCGCTTCGTGCAGGGCATCGGCCTGGGCGGCGAATGGTCCGGGGCCGCGCTGGTGGCCACGGAGAACGCGCCCGACGACAAACGCGCGCTGTACGGCTCCTTCCCGGAACTGGGCGCCCCGATCGGCTTCTTCCTGTCGAACGGCACCTACTTCCTGCTCGAGACCTTCAATGATTCGGACGCCATGATGGCCTGGGGCTGGAGGGTCCCGTTCCTGCTGTCGTCGGTGCTCGTCGTCGTCGGTCTCGTCGTCCGCGTGAGGATGGAGGAGACCCCGGTGTTCCGTCTCGCGCAGGCGCAGCACAAGGTGGTCAAGGCCCCGCTCGCGGAGGTGTTCCACAAGAGCTGGCGTCAGGTGATCCAGGCGACGTTCCTCGTGGCCGTCACGTACACGCTGTTCTACACGCTGGCCACCTGGTCGCTGGCCTGGGGCACCAAAAGCGTCGAGCAGGGCGGTGGCGGCCTGGGCTTCACCAACCGCGAGTACCTGCTCATGCTCATGATCGCCATCTGCGTGTTCGCGGCGTTCATCGTGTTGTCCTGCACCTACGCCGACAGGCTCGGCCGTCGCCGCGTCCTCATGTTCTCGTCCGTCGCGCTCGTCGTGTTCGCGTTCGTCTTCCCGTATCTGCTCATGGGTCATCGCAACTTCGCCCAGGTGCTGGTGTTCCTGTGCGTCGGCTTCGCCCTCATGGGCACCGCCTTCGGACCCATCGGCGCGTTCCTGCCTGAGCTCTTCGACGCGAACGTGCGGTACTCGGGCTCCGGCATCGGCTACAACCTCGCGGCCATCGTCGGCGCGGCCTTCGTGCCGACCATCGCCGAATGGCTGTCCCACAACTGGGGCGTGCGTTCCGTCGGTCTGTACCTCGGTGTCATGGCCGTGTGCTGCCTGGTGGCGGTGCTGACCTCGCCGGAGACCAAGAACACGGACTTCACCCGGTGACGGGGTCCCGGGTCGCGCATCCGGGAGGGTTCCGTCACGTGAAACCGTAGGGGCCGGGCGGGGAGATCGGAGCATCCGGTCGGTCCGCCCGTCATGGGCCGTCCGCGGCGGCGGCCAGAGAAAGGAGATGAGAGTTTTCGACGAATCCCCTGTTCGATTGCTGGAATACGGCGATGTTACGTCGATGTTTCCGGTAATATGGACGGTGGTTCGAGGACAAAATCCCCATGCAACAGCCGCAAGGCATGGACGTCAACGGCCGTGCGCGTGGCCGGCGGAGCAGAAGGCCGCCGGAGCGCGACGACGAAGCAGTGAACGTCACGTGCCACCCGTTCTGGATGGCGCATCGCAACAAGGAGTGCAATACATTATGGCAGCTCAGATCTGGTATGAGAAGGACGCCGACCTTTCGGTGCTTGACGGCAAGAAGGTCGCCGTCATCGGCTATGGCTCGCAGGGCCATGCGCATGCGCTGAACCTGCGCGACTCGGGCGTCGACGTGGTCGTCGGCCTGCGTCCGACCTCCAAGTCCGTCGCCTTCGCCAAGGAGCAGGGCCTTGAGGTCAAGTCCGTGCCGGAGGCCGTCAAGGAGGCCGACATCGTCATGGTGCTGGCGCCCGACCAGTTCCAGGCCCAGATCTTCAAGAACGACATCGAGCCGAATCTGAAGGAGGGCGCGGCTCTGGCCTTCGCCCACGGCTTCAACATCCACTTCGGATACATCAAGCCGTCGGCCGATCACCCGGTGTTCATGGTCGCCCCGAAGGGCCCGGGCCACATCGTGCGTCGTGAGTACGCCGCCGGACGCGGCGTCCCGGTCGTCGTGGCCGTGGAGCAGGATCCCCGCGGCGACGGCTGGGCCATCACCCTGGCCTACGCCAAGGCCCTCGGCGCCCTGCGCGCCGGCGCCATCAAGACGACCTTCAAGGAGGAGACCGAGACCGATCTCTTCGGCGAGCAGGACGTCCTCATGGGTGGCATCAACCACCTGTGCGAGATGGGCTTCGAGGTGCTGACGGCCGCCGGCTATCAGCCTGAGATCGCCTACTTCGAGGTGTTCCACGAGCTCAAGATGCTGGTCGACCTCGCCAACGAGGGTGGTCTGAACAAGGCCCGCTGGTCCTGCTCCGACACCGCCCAGTACGGCGACTTCACCTCCACCGTCATCGACGAGCACACCCGCGAGCGCATGCAGTACCAGCTCAGGCGCATCCAGGACGGCTCCTTCGCCAAGGAGTTCATGGAGGACCAGGCCAATGGCGCTCCGAAGTTCAAGAAGCTGCAGGAGGAGTACTCGCACCCCGGCCTCGAGACCGTTGGCCCGAAGCTCCGCGCGATGTTCTCCTGGAACAAGGGACCGGCCAAGGACGCCGACGAGGCCGAGTCCTTCACCGGCAAGATCGCCCGCGCCCAGGTTCAGTGAACCCGGCCGTGTAGGCCGGATCCGGTGATTGCCGGATTCGGCGGCGACTGAAGCGGCGCCCCGTCTCTGTCATGGAGGCGGGGCGC
>CALEGL010000196.1 GCA_937876495.1 uncultured Bifidobacterium sp. | reverse complement strand
CCGGAACCCCTATTCGCGGAGTCAGAGGGATTCGAACCCTCGAGCCGCTAACGCGACTAACACCTTAGCAGGGTGCCCCTATCGGCCACTCAGGCATGACTCCTCGCTGCGCCACGGGCGCAACATCATGACACTGTACCATCGTTCCCGGACCCGGCCCGCCGTGGGCGCCGCGATGTTCCCCATTCCCCGGGTTGCATGGGATCCGCGTCGGTTCCGGCATCGCCCCGACGAAAGAAGACCGGCCCGGCGTCAGGGCGTCCCCCTCCGCCGCAAGCCGATGCCCGGAAGAAGCGGCGACAACGTCCTAGGATGGCCCCATGAGCAGCTCGCCGCGAGTGAAGGCCGCAGACCGGGACTGGGGGCATGACGAATCCGGCTGCACCGTCCTGCATGTCGACATGGACGCCTTCTATGCCTCGCTCGAGGTGGCCCGGCATCCCGGGCTGCGTGGCCGCCCGGTCATCATCGGCACCGGTCCGCGCTCCGTCGTGTCGGCGGCGAGCTACGAGGCGCGCCGCTATGGCGTGAACTCGGCCATGCCCACCTCCCGCGCCCGTCGTC
This sequence comes from uncultured Bifidobacterium sp., assembly GCA_937876495.1. GTDB lineage: Bacteria > Actinomycetota > Actinomycetes > Actinomycetales > Bifidobacteriaceae > Bifidobacterium. The sequence continues at coordinate 1,770 of CALEGL010000196.1, read as the reverse complement.
TCTGCCCGCAGGGGGTGTTCCTTCCCGTCGACATGGCCTACTACCGCACGGTGTCGCGTGCCGTCATGGAGGGAATCCTCGGCGTGGTGACCGACGCCGTCGAGCAGGTCTCCGTCGACGAGGCCTATATGGACGTCTCGGGGGCTCTGCTGCGGTGGAGGCGGCCGACGGCCATAGGCGCATGGATCCGCCGCACCGTCGCCGAACGGCTGTCCATCACCTGTTCGGTGGGAGTGGCATCCAACAAGCTCATCGCCAAGCTCGCCTCGACCATGGCGAAACCCGACGGCATGCTGCTCGTCCCCCGCGACCGCCGAGCCGAGTTCATCGGGATGATGCCTCTGCGCTCCGTCCCGGGCATCGGCCCCGCGCTTGAGCGGCGGCTGAACAGCTGGGGTGTGCATCGGGTGTCCGATCTGACCGCCATAGACGGCGATGCACTGCTGCGCGCCACCGGATCGCCCGCCACGGCACGGACGCTGGCGCTGATGGCCCGAGGCGACGACGACAGACCCGTCGTGGCCCGCCGCGCCGCCAAGTCCATCGGGGCGGAACGCACCTTCATCAGGGACACGAAGGACGCCGACGCCGTCCTCGGCCTGCTGAGGCGCTGCTGCGACGAGACCGCCTCCACGCTGCGCCGCCGTGGACTGGCCGCGCGGACGATCACCGTCAAGCTCAGATTCCCCGACCTGCACTACTCGACACGGTCCCTGACTCTGGGCTCCCCGACGGATGCGGCCACCACGATCTTCCCCCATGCCGCGGCACTGCTTCGCGCGATGCTGGGCGCGGGAGACGGCCCGATTCTGCCGACCGCTCTGAGACTGGCTGGAGTGAGCGTGAGCGGGCTGTCGGAGGCGACCTCCACCGCGGTGCAGCCGTCGCTTGACGATCTCGCCGGAACGCGGCGGGATTCCGAAGCGACGCCCGCGGAACGCTACGGGAACCGCGGGGACGGCGGCAGCAGTAAACGCGGAGACGATGGCGCTACGGAACGGGAAGGCAGAGGCATGAGACTGCGCAGCGCCGAGAAGGCCCTGGATCGCGTCCGAAGCCGATATGGAGGAGATTCGGTCAGAATCGGTCTGTAACAGTCCCCTCGGGCCGCGGGAACCCCCCGGTCATGGCCTTCAGACGTGCGCAGGCCTGGTCGATCGACTCGTCGGACGCCGTGGAGGAGAAACGCAGACTCGTCGGATCCCCGTAAAACTCGCCGGGACTGGCGATGATCCCCTGACGAGCCAGCACCTCCATATCCGTCCAGCAGTCCCCCGTCACGGCTCTCACCCACGCGTACAGACTGCCCTGAGGCATTCCGGCGGCGTACCCGGCCGCCCGCAACGCCGCCACAAGCGCCGACAGACGACGACGATATCGCTCGCGCTGGGTCTTCACGTCATCGACGTCGCGCAGCGCCTCCGTCATCGCGCCCTGCACCGGCGCGGGGACGATCTGCCCGATCTGCCGGCGATAGTCGGCCATCCTGCCAAGGATGCGCCGGTCGCCGGCCATGAACGCGGCCCGGTACCCGGCGAGATTCGACTGCTTGCTCAGCGAATACAGCATGACGACGCTCCCGGCGTCCGATCCGCAGATCGCGGGGTCGAGGATGCAGGGAGCGGCGGCGTCGCCATCCCATACGAGCAGGGCATAGCATTCGTCGGACAGGACCACGGCCCCGCGGCGTCTGGCCTCGGCGACGAGCGAGGCCAGACGGGCGGCGGAGACCACCTCGCCCGTCGGATTGCAGGGCGAATTGACCCATAT
>CALEGL010000195.1 GCA_937876495.1 uncultured Bifidobacterium sp. | reverse complement strand
CTCATGGTCGTCATCCTCCCCGATTCGGGACGCGGATACCTCGAGAAGATCTTCAATGACGACTGGATGCGGACGCACGGCTACGCGGACGTCGTCGAGCGCACCACGCCCGCGCCCCTCGCCTCCCGCTATCTGTGACCGTCCCATCCGACGACGGGATGCACCTGCCATTCCGCGCCGGTGATAACGCGTCATCGCAGGAACCGATAACGCAATCGCCCGTCCCCGTCCGACAGACGGGACGACATGTCTACCCTTCAAAGGGAACGAAAGGACCACACATCATGACCACCGAGCAGAACAGCCCCGATCTCACGCACGCCGCGCTCGCCACGCGCGCCATCCACGCCGGGCAGGAGCCCGATCCCACCACGGGAGCCGTCATCACACCCATCTACATGACATCGACGTTCAAGCAGGACGGCGTCGGAGGACTGCGCCACGGCTACGACTACAGCCGTTCCGTGAACCCCACGCGCGACTCCTTCGATGCGCAGCTGGCCGCCATCGAGGGCGCCCGCTACGCGCTCGCCTTCTCCTCGGGGCTGGCGGCCATCGACGTGCTGCTGCGGTCGAGCATCCTGCCGGGCCAGCGCATCCTGCTCGGCAACGACGTGTACGGCGGCACCTACCGTCTGCTCTCCAAGGTGTTCGTCCCCTGGGGCGTCGGACTCGATGTCGTCGACATGACCGATCTCAAGGCCGTTACCGCGGCGCTTGAGTCGCGCAGCTACGCCTACGTGTGGGTGGAGACCCCGAGCAACCCGCTTCTGGGCATCACCGACATCGCCGCCACCGCCGAGGTCGCCCACCGCACCGGAGCGAAGGTCGTCGTCGACAACACCTTCGCCTCCCCGGTGCTCCAGCACCCGCTCGAGGAGGGCGCCGACGCCGTGGCCTACTCCACCACCAAGTACATCGGCGGCCATTCCGACGTCGTCGGCGGAGCCGTCGTGCTCAATGACGAGGAGCTGCGCGACAAGGTCGCATTCCTCCAGAACGCCGCGGGTGCCGTGCCATCCCCCTTCGACTCCTGGCTGGACATCCGCGGGCTCAAGACGCTGGAGCTGCGCGTGCACAGGCACAGCGAGAACGCCATGAAGGTCGCCGAATGGCTCGCAGAACGCCCCGAGGTGGAGCATGTGTGGTACCCGGGCCTCGAGACGCATCCGGGGCATGACGTCGCCGCCCGCCAGATGCACGGCGGATTCGGCGGCATGGTGTCCGTCCAGCTCAAGGCGGGGGAGAAGGCCGCCAAGGCCTTCGCCGGAGCCACGAGGATCTTCACGCTCGCCGAATCCCTCGGCGGCGTCGAATCCCTCATCGAGCATCCGGCCGCCATGACGCATTCCTCGGTGGCCGGCACCACGCTGGCGGTTCCGGCGAATCTCGTGAGGTTGTCCGTGGGCGTCGAGGGCGTCGACGACCTCATCGCCGATCTCGACCAGGCCTTCAACGCCATTCGGGGAATCTGACCCCGCTGACGGCCTTACCGTCTAGTCTCGCAGGTATGAGTTCCCACACCTCCCGCAACGCCTCGCCGCGGACATCCGGGGAGCCATCCCGGACGGCCGGCGGGGCGATGACCCCGCTGGAGGCGCTACGGCGCTATTTCGGCCATGAGTCCTTCCGGCCCGGGCAGGAGGAGCTTGTCGACGCGATCCTCGCGGGACGCGACGTGCTCGGCGTCATGCCCACGGGGGCCGGCAAGTCGGTGTGCTTCCAGGTTCCGGCGGCCATCATGCCGGAACTGACAATCGTCGTCTCCCCGCTCATTTCCCTGATGCGCGACCAGGTCGACGCCCTCGTCGACGCGGGTCTCCCCGCCGCCTGCATCACGGGGGCGCAGGATTCCGAGCAGCAGGACGAGGCGTTCTCCCGTGCGGCACGGGGGGATGTCAGGCTGCTGTACGTTGCTCCGGAGCGTCTGGAGATGGCGCGCTTCCGTGACTTCGCGGCACGCACGCCCATCGGTCTGGTCACCGTGGACGAGGCGCACTGCGTCTCTCAGTGGGGACAGGACTTCCGTTCCTCGTATCTGGGGATCGGCGATTTCATCGCCGCGCTTCCTCACCGACCCGTGGTGGCGGCCTTCACCGCCACCGCCACCGAGAGGGTGCGGCGGGACATCGTCGCCCTGCTCGGACTACGCGACCCGCATGTGCTCGTCACCGACTTCGACAGACCGAACCTCTACTTCGACGTCATCCCCATGGACTCCCGGCGCCGGAGGGGATGGATCGCCGGATACGCGCTCGCGCACCGTGACGAGTCGGGGATCGTGTACTGTACGACGAGGCGTCAGACGGATGACGTCGCGGCCATGCTGCGCGACCGGGGCGTGAAGGCGGTCGCTTACCATGCGGGCATGTCCCCCGCGGACAGGGATCGCGCCCAGCGCGACTTCGTCACCGACCGGGCGTCCGTGGCGGTGGCCACCAACGCCTTCGGCATGGGCATCGACAAATCCGACGTGCGCTACGTCATCCATCACGGCATCCCCGCCAGTCTCGAGGCCTACTACCAGGAGGCGGGACGCGCGGGACGTGACGGAGAGCCCGCCCGATGCACGCTGCTGTGGAACGAGTCCGACGTCGTCACCCGTCGTCGCCTGCTCTCCCAGGGGGAGACGAACGACAGGCTCACCCCCGAGCAGCAGGAGGACGTGCTAGCGGGGCATCGTCGTCTGCTGGACGTCATGGTCGGCTACTGCCGCACCACCGGATGCCTGCATCGCTACATCACGCGCTACTTCGAAGCCGAATCGGCCGGTCGGGCGGCTGATACCGGCGTGACGCTCGGAATGGACGGCTCCGATGCGCGCTGCGGCATGTGCTCGAACTGCGAGGGCGAGGTCTCCAGCCAGGACGTGACGGACATCGCCGTGGCCGTCAGCCGCTGCGTGCACGATCTTGGACAGCGATTCGGCGCCGGGAAGGTCGTGGCGGTACTGCGGGGGTCCACGGCCCGGGAGGTGACGGACCGTGGTTTCGGCGCCCTGCCCAGCTACGGCGTTCTGTCCTCCGTTCCCGAAAGGACCATCCGCGACGTTCTCAGCCAGATGGCCGCGGACGGGCTGCTGCGCATCAGCGAGGGGAGACTGCCGGTCGTAGGCTTCGGTCCCGACGCCGCCCGGACCGCCTCGCCGGGCTTTCGGTACGAGATCAGGCGGATGCAGCGTCGCGTCGCGGCGGAGCCCTGGATGCGGCCCGATTCCGTGGGGGCGGATTCGGGGTCGAGCTTCGGGGCGGTGGTCTCGTCGGACGACGAGGAGCTGTTCTCCAGACTGCGTGTTCTGCGCCGGGACATCGCCTCCGAGATCGGCAGGCCCCCCTACATGGTCTTCTCCGACCGGTCTCTGAGGGACATGGCTCGGATACGGCCTCTGACGGACGCCCAGTTCCTCGCCGTCGACGGCGTGGGGCAGGCCAAGCTCGCCCGCTACGGGCGCCGCTTCATGCGGCTCATCGCCTCGTTCGGTTCGGACGCGCCGTCCGCGGGGGCGGCGCCGCCCCCGGCCGATCGACGATCACGTGATGCGGCATCCCATGCGGCATCATCATCCGGGACGTCACCGTCCAGGATGTCATCATCCAGGGAAAGGACACGGACACAATGAGCAGCGAGAATACGACGGACGCGAGGAACGGCGGGCGGGAGCCCGTCGTCGAAAGCTTCCAGCTCGACCACACCAAGGTGAAGGCGCCCTACGTGCGCTACATCGACACCGAGAAGGGCCCGCACGGGGACGTCATCTCCAACTACGACCTCAGACTCGTCCAGCCCAACGAGAACGCCATCCCCACCGCGGGTCTGCACACCATCGAGCACACGCTCGCCGTGCAGCTGCGCAAGCGCATCCCCGGCTACATCGACTGCTCGCCGTTTGGATGCCGCACCGGCTTCCATCTGCTCACCTGGGGGGAGCACAGCACCGTGGATGTGGCGAAGGCCCTCAAGGAGTCTCTGGAGTTCATCGCCTTCGAGGCGACCTGGGACGACGTGCCCGCCACCACCATCGAAAGCTGCGGGAACTACCGCGACCACAGCCTGTTCAGCGCCCGGCAGTTGAGCCGGGCCATCCTCGCCCAGGGAATCAGTTCGGATCCCTTCGTCCGCCGCGCTGTGTTGGCCGCCTGCAACCACCTGGCTCCGGGGGG
>CALEGL010000194.1 GCA_937876495.1 uncultured Bifidobacterium sp. | reverse complement strand
GGCGAACCAGACCATCACGACGCTGCCGAACGCCTTGCCGTTGCTCTCCGTCCCGCGCGACTGCACGGAGAAGAGCAGAACGATGATGACGATGGTGATCATCAGGCACAGGTTCGGGTTCTCCGTGAAGGCGGGGGCGAACACCGGAATCGACTGCAGACCCTCGACGGCGGAGGAGATGGACACGGCCGGGGTGAGCACCGAGTCGGCGAGGAAGGTCGCGCCTCCCAGCATGGCCGGTATGGCGAGCCATGCCCCGTAGCGCCTGATCAGGGAGTAGAGCGCGAAGATGCCGCCCTCGCCGTTGTTGTCGATGCGCATGGCGATGAGCACGTACCTGACCGTCGTGATGAGCGTGATCGACCAGAACACCAGCGAGAGCATGCCCAGCACGGCCGTCCGGTCGGTGTTGGCGAGCCCGCCCTGCCCCGCGAGGAAGGTCTGGGCGGTGTATAGCGGCGAGGTGCCGATGTCTCCGTAGACGACTCCGAGGGCCACGACGGCCATTCCGAAGGAGATGCGGTTGGGGCCGGACTGCACGCGGGTCCACCAGCGGCCGATGGGACCGCGGCTGGCCACGTCGGCGAGCTTGATGGCCTCCTCGCGCTCCTCGGCCTGCTGCTTGGCGAGCTCCTCGCTCTCCTGCTTCGTCAGCGTCCGACGGGAGACCTTGGGGGCGTTGGTGAAGGTGTCGGCCTTGAGCAGCTGCTCCTTGAGCTGCGCCGGAGCCGGCGTCTCGATGGGCAGCCCCTCCCGGACGGGCTTCCCGCCGTTCTTCCCATCGTCGCGGGAAACGGACGGATCCACCGGGTTCCTCCGGTTCAGTCCTCTGCCCCCACTCCGCCGATTCCTGCCGTCCCCGGTCCGGCCACTGCCGTCGGGCAACGATGAACCACGGTCGCGTGATGACGCCATGCGGTATCCTCCAATGGCGGAGACCCTCTCCGCGTGAACGACTCGTAAGGATTGCCGGTTCTTGACGGTTCCTTTACATATCACTCAGCGGACAGTGTATACGCCAGGCGTACCTATACCAACTTCCTGACGTCCGTCTTGCACCGTGGGGCGAATACCTGCACGGGTGCGACGCCTCTCCCCTGGCGTCGCGCCCGGCCTCACACCCCGTACACGCGCGTCACGGTGCGTCTCGTGGCGCGGGCGACCTCGGCCACGGGGAGGCCGAAGACGTCGGCGATGGCCCGCAGCGTGTAGGGGATCATATAGGGCGCGTTGGTGCGGCCACGGTACGGCATGGGCGCCAGGTACGGGGCGTCCGTCTCCACCATGACGTGGTCGAGTCCCACGATGCGCGCCGATTCGCGGATGCCGTCGTTGCCCTTGTATCCCACCGTTCCGGACAGGCTCAGGTACCAGCCGTGATCGCGGGCGATGCGACCCATGTCGGCGTCCCCCGAATAGCTGTGGAACACGGTGAACTCGGGGCTTCCGTCCGCCAGCAGCGTCTCGACGACCTGCCGGTGCGCGTCCCGGTCATGGATCTGCAGTGGCAGACCCAGCTCCTTGGCGAGCGCGATATGGTCGCGGAAGGCCTGCCTCTGGATCTTCTCCGCGCCCGGTCCGGTGCGGAACAGGTCCATGCCCGTCTCGCCGACGGCCACCACCTGCTTCGGATGCGCCAGGCACAGCCTGTGCACCTCGGCCAGGGCGTCCTCGAACGACAGGTCGTGCCACGGCCTGTAGGTCACGGGCAGGCCGTCCGGTCCGGGGACGCCCCGATGGCCGTGGAGCACCGCCTCGTTGGGGTGGATGGCGAGCGCCGCGTGCACGGTCCCGGGATGCTTGAGGGCCATGTCCACGGCAGTCGACAGATGCGGATACTCGCAGCCGACGTCGATGACTCCCTCCACGCCCACCGCGGCCGCCTGGTCGAGCAGCTCGTCCACCGAATACACGGGGACGGGCGGCTGCTCGCGCTCGCGGGCCTGCCGGTCCATCTCCCGGGAGAAAGGGACGACGGAGGCCACATGCGTGTGGTCGTCGATGACGTGGGCGTCCGCCGGAAGTGGTTCGGGAGCGGGGGCCCAGCTGCGGTCGCGATGATGATGCCTTGCCATGCCCTCCACAGTAGAAGCCGATGGCTACCCCCGCCGCATGGACGCGTACTGCGCATCCACCAGTCGCCAGTAGGCCCCATGCCGCGCCATGAGCTCGGCGTGGGTGCCACGTTCGAGGATCCGGCCATGGTCCACGTAGCAGATGAGGTCGGCGTCCTCGATGGTGGAGAGCCGGTGCGCGATGACGAAGCTCGTGCGGCCCGTCATAAGATGCCGGATGCCCGCCTGCAAGGCCCGTTCGGTGGCGGTGTCGATGCTGCTGGTGGCCTCGTCGAGCACGAGGATCCGCGGGTCGGCGAGCATAACCCGGGCGAAGGCGACGAGCTGGCGCTGCCCGGCGGACAGCGTCGAGCCCCTCTCCTGCACGATGGTGTCGTAGCCGTCGGGAAGCGCGGAGATGAAGCCATGCGCGTCCACGGCCCGGGCCGCACGCTCCACGTCGGCGTCCGTGGCGTCGAGACGGCCGTAGCGGATGTTGTCGCGGATGCTTCCGGCGAAGAGGAAGGGCTCTTGGAGCATGACGCCCATCTGCCGGCGCAGGGAGGCGAGCGTGACGTCGCGCACGTCATGCCCGTCGATGCGCACCGACCCAGAATCCCCGTCGTAGAAGCGCGACAGCCGGCTGGCGATGGGCGCCTTGCCGGCGCCCGTGGGACCG
>CALEGL010000193.1 GCA_937876495.1 uncultured Bifidobacterium sp. | reverse complement strand
CGGGCCGTAAGCGTGACGCCGTCGTCAAGGCGGACCGCGCAGCGCATGTCGGCGCCCATGAAGGTCAGCCAGGTGATGACGCCATGCAGGCCCCGCTCCCCCGGCCCCGCCAGGACCACGTGTTCGGGGCGGATGGCCGCGCACACCGCGGCGCCCTCGGGCGCATCGCCCAGGCCCTGCTCCACGGGGAAGGCCGTGCCCTCCACCACGACGCTGTTCCCGCGTCCCTTCGCGGCATCGACGAAGTTGATGTCCCCGATGAAGTCGGCGACGAACCTGTTGACGGGCTCGTCGTAGATCTGCTCGGGGGTGCCGACCTGCTCCGGACGGCCGTTGGAGAACACCGCGATGCGGTCGGCCATGGACAGGGCCTCCTCCTGGTCGTGGGTGACGAAGACGAAGGTGATCTCCGTCTCCCTCTGGATGCGTTTGAGCTCGACCTGCATCTGGCGCCGCAGCTTGAAGTCGAGCGCCGACAGCGATTCGTCGAGAAGCAGCACCTCGGGGCTTTTCGCCAGGGCCCGGGCAAGGGCGACGCGCTGCTGCTGGCCGCCGGACAGCTGGCTGGGCCGGCGGGCCCCTATGCCGTCCAGATGCACGAGGTCGAGCATGTCGCCGACGATGGAGTCGATCTGCTTCTTCGGCTTGCCCTCCATCTCGAGACCGAAGGCGATGTTCTGCGCCACCGTCATATGCGGGAACAGCGCGTAGCTCTGGAACACCGTGTTGACGGGTCTCTCATAGGCGGGCAGCCCGTCAATGCGCCTGTCATCGACGTAGATCTCGCCGGCGTCGAGGCTCTCCAGGCCGGCGATGGACCTGAGCAGGGTCGTCTTCCCACATCCCGACGGACCCAGCATAATGAAGAACTCCCCGCGCCGGATGTCCAGACTGACGTCGTTGATGGCGTGGACGTCCCTGCCTTCGGCGGACCGGAACACCTTGTCCGCCCGGTTGATCGTCAGCCCCGACCGATCCGCATCGACGGCCGACCCGGACGCCGCCTGCGCTCCACGTTCCCTGACCATCCCATCCCCTCTCCGCGGCCGTCCTGCGGGCGTCGGCCCGGTCCGACGGTCATCGTCGTACTCGATTCACAAAGCGTTTTCATAAATCATTGACGTTTTAAGTTGCATGAAATGCGATATTGAAATTATTCCGTTGGTGCAATAAAAGAATCCCATGATTTCCGCAAAGTTAACATCTCGTTGCGAAAAGGGCGGTTCGAACGGAGAACGGGTCGATTGCGCGACAAACCTCCGGAGGATAATGGCCGCATGACCACAGAACAGGAACATCGGGACGACAGGGACAGACCTGGGGACGCGGCGTCGACGAGCCACCTGCTGGACGACGTCAACAAAACCATCATCCGGCAGCTCCAGGAGAACGGCCGCCGGTCCTACGTCGCCATCGGCCGGTCCGTGGGACTGTCGGAGGCGGCGGTGCGCAGCCGGGTGCAGAGGCTTACGGAGGCCGGCGTCATCCAGATCGTGGCGGTTACCGACCCCCTGCAGCTCGGATTCACCCGGCAGGCCATGATCGGAGTGACATTGGGCGGCGATCCGCGGGCCGTGCTTCCCCTTCTGCACGCCATCCCCAACATCGACTACATCGTCGTGACGGCGGGACGCTTCGACATGCTGCTTGAGGTCTTCAGCTCCTCCGACGAGGAGCTTCTCGACATCGTCGCCCGCATCCGCGCCATCGAGGGGATCAAGCGCACCGAGACCTTCCCCTATCTCAAGCTCGCCGTGCAGCGCTACGACTTCGGCGTGAGATAGACGGGGCGCTGCGGACCGGGCCGGACGGCGGCGGACGAGAGCGCGGGCGGACGCAGGGGCGCAGGCCCGAATCGGATGAACCCGGTCTTGAGCACGGGGACGAAACCCAGGAACCGTCGGAATCCGGGGAAACAAAGGGGCTCCGACGACATCGCCGGAACCCCTATTCGCGGAGTCAGAGGGATTCGAACCCTCGAGCCGCTAACGCG
>CALEGL010000192.1 GCA_937876495.1 uncultured Bifidobacterium sp. | reverse complement strand
CGGGGGGGGCGGGGGCTGTGGGGGGGGAGGGCGTGCGGGCAGGGCGAGGTGGAGGCGGAGGCGGTGAGAGACGGGGGCAGGGGCGGAGGGGAGGTGGGGGGGGGAGGGGGCGCGGATGGATGGGGGTTGGGGGGGGCGGGCGAGCGGGGTAGGTGGACGTGGGGGTGGTGGGGTGCGGGGGGGGGGCAGGAGGAGGGGGCCGCCTACTGCGAACGCGCCGTACACATCAACGCGGTGGTCTACCTGTACCGCGTGTCAGTCTCCTCGATGAGCCATCATTTCGACCCCGACCTCGTAGCCAACGTCCGCCAGTCCCTCACCGCGTACCGCGACGTCATCGCCCGACGCTATCCGGACAGGGAGGACATCCGTACGCTGTATCGCTACCGCGTTCTGTGGGACCTTCTCTACTGCGTCGTTCTGGGACCGATACACATCGGCAACCCCGCCGGGTATGGTGAGAGACGCGGGCAGTTCCTTGCGCTGGTCGACGATCCGCTTTTCGCCGGTGCGCTGCGGTCCCTGTCCACGACGAGGTTCGAGATCCGTCAGTCCGTCCTGGCCACGCTGGTCAGACACCGCATGTTCTGGCTTCTAGACATCCTCGGTCGCACGTCCGGCCGTCTACGGGGATGGGCCTCGACCGATGGGAACGGGGACGACGATGCATAGAGGACTCGTCTTCAACCTCCTGAGCAACGCCGTCTTCTTCGCCAGCGGCTACGTCCTGCATTTCTTCCTCGGCAACACCATGCCTGCCGCGGCCTACGGCATCGTAGGAACGATCATCACCGTCCTGGACTTCGAGTACATGTTCCTGAGCAACGGCACCCGCCAGTCCATCGCACGCGAGATCTCAATGGCCCAGTACGACGACCGGGACGTCATCGTCAAGACCTTCCTGTTCCAGATGGTCCTGGTCGCGATCTTCTTCTCCATCAACTTCTTCGGAAGCGGCGTGTTCTCACGGCTTCTCAACGACGACTCCCTTGGTCTGTACTTCCGCGTCGCGGCCTTTCTCGTCCCCGCGAACGGCTTCTACGTCATGCTTCTGGGAATCAGTGACGGCCTGCGGAAATTCGGCACCACGGCGCTTCTCGGAAGCGTGTATCCCGTCGCCAAGCTCTCGGCCATCCCGTTCATGCTTTTCGTGTTCCCCTCGGACCCCGTCATCGGAGTCGAAATGGGGTTCCTGTTCGCCCTCGTCCTCACCGCCGCGATAGGCGTCGTCCTTCTGCTGCTGCACCGTCACCGGCACCGCGCCCCACGGCGGAGCGAGCGCATCCCCTTCCGCACGGTGGTCCACCGCACGCTGAGCTTCTCCTTCTTCTTCATCATCGTCTCCCTCGTGCTGAGCATCGACACCCTGATCATCAAGGCCGTGGCCCCGTCCGCCGCATCCGCCGGGTACTACACGGGGGCCGTCAACTTTGGCAAGCTGTCCTATAGCCTCATGTCCGCGTTCGCCACGATCATCCTTCCGGTCGTCTCCTACCATCTGGGACGAGGGGACGTCGAAGGCGCCCTCGGCCGCATACGCGAGAACATCGAGCTGGCCACGCTGTTCATCCTCCCGATGTCGGTCATCATCTCCGCGACGAGCGCATCCCTGCTGACGTCGTTCTACTCCTCCGGCTTCGTCGCCGCGGCACCGGCGCTGATGTTCCTGTCCATATCCCATTTCTTCATGGGCGTCCTCGTCCTTCTCAATCTCGTTCTCGCATCCTTCGAGGGGAACAGATTCTCCGACATCCTCTCCGTCGCGTCCCTGGTCATCGTCATCCCGCTTTTTATCGCCAGCGCCAGGCATGGAGGGATGACGGGGATAGCCCTGACGAGCATGCTCTGCACCGGAACGGGCATGTTCGTCTCCCTTGTGCATGTCCGTCGCAGGGCCGGGAACGTCATCACGCGCAGAACCGTTCTTCTGGCGGCCCTGAACGCCGTCCTATGGGTGCTGCTGAAAACCGTCTTCTCCAGGTTCCCCATAGACGGTCTGCTACCTCTGGCCGGCGTCTACATCCTCGTCTACGTCGTCTTCCTGACGCTTCTCATGCTCTGCAGGGTCATTCCTCTTCCTTCTCCGGCACATATCCGCCGTCTTCTGAGCGGCGGAGATGGAGGTGACGACCGATGACGACGGACATGCCGCGAATCGTCTCACGGAGGGATCTTCGCGTCTACATGGCCTGCGATGACGTGGCCTTCCATGAGACTCCGCCATCGGCGACGCAGCGCCTTGTCGAGAGGATCCTCCCGCACGCCAATCTGGGATTGTGGTTCCTCCGCAGGAACCGGAGGCTCGAGTACCTGTACAACAACAGGGCGCGATCCCCTCTTCACCGTCTGGCCTATCTGATCGCAGGGTACCGCTACGCCCGTCTTCAGCATCGCTACTGCTGCTCGATACCCGTCAACGTGCTGGGACCCGGCGCGAGACTATGGCAT
>CALEGL010000191.1 GCA_937876495.1 uncultured Bifidobacterium sp. | reverse complement strand
TTACGCCCGACAGAGAGAACAGACGCTTCACCGGCGAGGCGAAGCGCAGTTTGAGGAGGTCAATGATGACAAACATGAAGAAGATTCTGGGGGCTGGGACAGCTCTGGCACTGCTGCTGGGCGTTTCCGCCTGCGGATCGGGATCGAGCAGCTCAAGCAGCTCCGCGACCACCAAGACGGCCGTGACACTCACCGTATGGGGGCCGTCAGAGGACCAGGCCAACTCGAGCTCGTGGCTGCCCAAGATGGAGGCCGCCTTCCAGAAGGCCCATCCCGAGTACAAGATCACGTGGAAGAACTCCGTCGTCGCCGAAGGCGACGCCGCCACCACCGTCAAGCAGGACGCCTCGGCCGCCGCCGACGTCTACATGTTCTCCAACGACCAGCTCGGCACCCTCATCGGCGCCGGCGCCATCGGCCAGCTGAGCACCTCGGTCGCCAAGCAGGTCAAGTCGCAGAACGACTCGTCCATGGTCACCTCGGTCACCGGCACGGACGGCAACCTCTACGGCGTGCCCTACACCGGCAACACCTGGTTCATGTACTACAACAAGTCCAAGTTCTCCAAGAGCGACATCAAGTCCCTGAACACGATGCTCGAGAAGGGCAAGGTCTCCTTCAACCTGAGCAACTCGTGGTATCTGCCGGCCTTCTACGTCGGCGCGGGCGCCACGATCTTCGGCAAGGACGGCACCAAGGATTCCTCGGGCATCAAGCTCGGCGACAACGCCACCGAGGTCACCAAGTACCTCGTCAGCCTCGTCAAGAACGCGAACTTCGTGAAGGACGACGACAACGGCGCGGGTCTCGCGGCCATGCAGAACGGCAAGGCCGATGTGCTCTTCTCCGGCACCTGGAACGCCGACGCCGTGAAGAAGGCTCTGGGTGACAACTATGCCGCCGCGCAGCTGCCCAGCTTCACCACCGAGGACGGCCACACCTATCAGATGAAGGCGTTCTCCGGCTCCAAGGCCGCGGCCTACAACCCGAACGCGAAGAACCCGAAGGCCGCCGCGCTGTTCGCCGCCTTCCTTGGCTCCACCTACGCGCAGAAGGCCCACTTCACGATGCGCTCGATCGTCCCGACCGACACATCCCTGAAGTCCCTCGTCACCGACGACCCGGCCGCCGTGGCCCAGATGAACACCATCTCCAACACCTCGGTCCTGCAGTCCACCCTGGCCGACATGGCGAACTTCTGGGATCCGTGCGCCACCTTCGGCAAGGCCATCGTGAACGGTGAGATCACCGCCGCGAACGCCGCCGCCAAGACCACAGCCTGGCAGGCATCCTACAACAAGTAGTGACTTCCACAAGCCCGGAGAAGGGCGCCGTGCCTCTGTGCCCCAAGGGCGCGGACACGGCGCCCTTCTCCACGTCAGATAACCCATCCATCGAAAGGTCGTAAGCCATGACAACCGCGACAGCTGCGGCGTCGCACCGGGCCCGGAAGCGCAAAAGGACTTCCGACGGTCTGGATCCCTCGCCGTATTCGACAGGCAAGGCGCTGCGCAACGGCGACGTGTTCACGCGTCTGTCGCTCCTCGTCTTCGGACTGGGCAACCTCGTCCGCAGGCAGTTCATCAAGGGGATCATCCTTCTCGCTCTCGAGGCGGGTATCCTGTGGTACTTCCTCGGTTTCTCCCTGAAGTACCTCAAGAAGATCGGCACACTGGGCACGGTGCTCCAGACCAAGGTGCAGGACGCCGATGGCTTCTGGGTGTACAAGGCCGGCGACAACTCCGTCCAGATCCTTCTGTACGGCGTCATGGCCGTCTTCATCATCATCCTCTTCGTGCTTCTCGCCTGCGTGGCGGCGCGAAGCTCCTACAAGGCCCAGGTGGCCGTGCGGGACGGCGAGAGACCCACCACCTTCATCCAGGACGTCAGGGCTCTCTTCGATCAGCGCGCGCACGTCGGGCTCATGTTCCTGCCCACGCTGGGCATCGTGGTTTTCACCATCCTGCCTCTGGCCTTCATGATCTCCATGGCCTTCACCAGCTACGACAAGAACCACGTCGTGCTCTTCAAGTGGGTCGGGCTGCAGAACTTCGCCAAGGTGTTCAGCAGCAGCGGCAGCGACGTCAACGCCGGTCTCTTCCTCTCCGTCCTGGTGTGGACCCTGGTGTGGGCGTTCTTCGCGACGTTCCTCAACTTCTTCCTCGGCATGTTCATGGCGATGATCATCGACCGCAAGACCACGCATGGAAAGGCCTTCTGGCGCGCCTGCTTCTCGATGTCCATTGCCGTCCCGCAGTTCGTGTCCCTGCTGGTCATGCGCAACATGCTCCAGCCCTATGGCGCGATCAACACGCTGCTGGAGAACTGGGGCTGGATCAACTCGCCGCTCCCCTGGCTCACGGACACCACATGGGCCCGCGTCACCGTCATCGTCATCAACCTGTGGGTGGGCATCCCGTACACGATCATGCAGATCACGGGAATCCTGCAGAACGTTCCGGCGGACCTGTACGAGGCGGCCGAGCTGGACGGCGCCAACTGGTGGCAGCGCTTCACCAACGTGACGATGCCCTACATCATCTTCGTGATGACTCCGTACCTGATCACCACCTTCACCGCGAACGTCAACAACTTCAACGTGATCTACCTGCTCTCCGGAGGCGATCCGACACCCGTCGGCGCCACCGCAGGCAAGACCGACCTGCTCATCACCTGGCTCTACAAGCTCACGGTGGACAAGTCGAACTACAACCTGGGTGCGGTCATCGGCATCATGACCTTCATCGTCCTGGCCGTGATCTCGCTGATCACGTACCGAAACTCCGGTTCCTACAAGAATGAGGAGGGATTCCGGTGAGTAATGAAACGTTGAGCAATGAGACGGCAGGAACCACCACAACGGCCACGAAGCCCCAGGGCAACGGTTTCTGGCACGATCAACGCAAGCGTCGCATCCTCGGCGACATCGTCGCCCATCTTTTCCTGGCGGTCATGGCGGTGATCTGGCTGCTGCCCATCGCCTGGGTGCTCCTCGAAAGCTTCAACCAGAACACCTCGGCAAGCCAGACGACCTTCTTCCCCACGAAGTACACGGTGGACAACTACGTCCAGCTGTTCGCCGAGCGCGACGTTCTCGACTTCCCGAGGATGTTCGCGAACACCCTCATCATCGCCGTCTTCGTCTGCCTCATCCAGCTGTTCTTCGTGCTGTCGGTGGCGTTCTGCATGTCCCGTCTGCGCTTCCGCGGGCGCAAGGCGTTCATGAACACCGCTCTGGTGCTGGGCATGTTCCCCGGAATCATGGCCGTCATCGCGATCTACTTCATCCTCAAGGCCTTCGGACTTACCTCGGGGAGCTGGGTCATCCTCGCCCTCATCATCGTCTACTCGGCCGGCTCGGGCGCAGGCTTCTACGTCATGAAGGGCTACATGGACACCATCCCCATGTCCCTTGATGAGGCGGCCTATCTCGACGGCTGCACGACATGGCAGGTGTTCACCAAGGTCACCATCCCGATCTGCCGGCCGATGATCGTCTATCAGGCCATCGTCGGCTTCCTGACCCCGTGGCTCGACTTCGTCATGGTCAAGACCATCGCTCGGACCCAGGACAACTTCACGGTCGCTCTGGGCCTGTGGCAGATGCTGCAGAAGGAGTACATCAACGACTGGTATGCGCGGTTCGCCGCGGGCGCCGTGTGCGTCTCCATCCCGATCGCCATCCTGTTCATCCTCATGCAGCGCTTCTATCAGGAATCCATGTCCGGATCCGTCAAGGGCTGACCCGGGCATAGCCTATCGCGCACCGAAAGCCGGGTGGAATCGCATTGCTCCACCCGGCTTTTCCGTATCCGTTTCATGGGACGCCGACCGCATCCCATTTCACGAAGCACGGCCGGGCTGCCGTCGGAATCCCTTCAACGCCCTGCGGTTGCAATCACCGATAATCCATGACATTCCCACGTCCGCCCCGTCATACGCCACCGCGCGGCAAGGGTGTGCACAGCACGCCGCTGCGAAGGACCCCTACACCGCGCATACCCGCCTACGCGCAAGGCAGTGCGATCCCCTCCGGCCCCATGACCCTTCGTCCCCGCACCGGGACCACCATCACCAGAAGCACAAAGGACCTTCCATGAACCCGCTTACCGGCACAGCCATCCCCCATGACGACGCAGCATGGCCTGTCTACGACGGAGACCTCGGCGTCACCCTCGGTGCGGATTTCACCGTCTTCACCGTGTGGGCGCCCACTGCGTCCACCGTCACGCTGCGGCTTTTCCAGGACTCGCGGCCTGAGCATGGCGCCATCCGCGACGTCGAGCTTTGCCGCATCGCGGACGGAGCCTGGCGGACGCGGTTCGGCGAACGCCTCGATGGCACGTACTACGACTACATCGTCGAATTCCCCGACGGCACCCGCACCATGACGCCCGATCCATGGGCTCACGCATGCGGAGTGAACGGCGAGCGCAGCGAGGTCGTCGACGGCCAGGCCCTCGTCCCCGACGGATGGGCGGACGACGTCTCCCCCGACATCGCCCGCGAACAGACGGTGATCTGGGAGACGCATGTCGGCGATTTCAGCAACGACCCACGGGGGGGATTCTCCGAAGCCCATCGCGGACGCTACCTCGCCTTCACCGACGACGGCACCAGGCTGGAGGGGTCGGAGGACCGGCCGCTCTCCCCCGGCTTCCCGACGGGCGTCGCGTATCTGCGGCGCCTCGGCGTCACCCACGTGCAGATCATGCCGTTCTATGACTACGGCTCGGTGGACGAGGCCACGCGATCCACGTACAACTGGGGCTACGATCCCGTCACCTACGACGTCCCGGAGGGCTCCTACGCCACCGACCCCTATGACGGACGAGTGCGCATCACCGAGTGCCGCTCCATGATCGCCTCACTGCATCGTCATGGCTTCCGGGTGATCATGGATGTGGTCTACAACCACATGTTCCGCACGGACAATCCCTTCGAAAGGATGGTCCCCGGCTATTTCTGCCGCCGGAACGCGGATGGGAGCCCGTCCAACGGCTCAGGCTGCGGCAATGACATGGCCAGCGAAAAACCGATGTTCAGGAGGTTCATCGTCGACTCCCTTGTGCATTGGGCTCGGGACTACCATATCGACGGCTTCCGCTTCGACCTGATGGGCCTTATCGACGTGGATACCCTCAACAGGGCCCGGTACGAGCTTGATGCCCTTCCCGGCGGACGGGACATCCTCATGTTCGGCGAACCCTGGGCCGCCGACAAGACCGCCACGGCCGAGTCGGTGGCACTGGGCGACAAGCTCGGTCGTGACGGCCTCGACCCCCGCATCGGATGGTTCTGCGACGACACCCGCGACTCCGTCAAGGGCAGCGTGCTGGACTCCTCGGCACCCGGATACGTCAACGGCCGGGCCGAAGAGTTCGCCGACGACGTGTTCCACGCCCTGGACGGCTGGCGGGACACCGAGGTGGCGCCGCGCCAGGTCGGACAGCTCATCCAGTACGTCTCCGCCCATGATGACCTGACGCTATGGGACAAGCTCTGTCTGAGCATGCGCGGCGATGCGGTCTCCGAGTCCGACTTCGACGCCTTCGGCCCCATAGACGACATCCTCACAGCCAATGCCCTGGCCGCGGGGATCGTTCTGACGTCGGCGGGCACCCCCTTCATGCTGTCCGGAGAGGAGTTCGCCCGCACCAAGTTCGGATGCGACAACTCCTTCGACTCGAGCGCCCGCTTCAACATGCTGGATTGGACGCGAGCGCGGCGTCTTGCTCCGCTGACGGAATGGTACCGGCGTCTGATCGCTGTCCGGCGTCATGAGCCAGCACTGTACGACGCCCCTCGCACGCGAATCGACGCGGCCGACGGAGTCGTGGCCGCACGCATCGGAGACGATCTGCTCGTCATCGTCAACGCCACCACGAAGAATCACGACGTCGTCGCACCGGCATCGAAGGACGGAACGCCCACGTCATGGATACGCCTCGTCGATTCCCGCCGCGACGGCCCCGTACCGGACGCGGCCGAGGTAGGACGTCAGACGGGTCCCACGACCGTCACCGGCCCGGGAACGTCTTCGGATGCCGACGGCATCGACCCCGTGCCATCATCATCCGTGATCCCGGCGCCCGCCCGCTCCTTCATCCTCTGGAAAAGAGGCTGAGAGACCCGGAACGCCGGGCGTGGCCGACGGGCCACGCCACGTCCCAGTCATGACATGGCGCCCCGGTCTCGGATCCAGCCGGCCCCAAATCCGGGGCGCGGACCGTGGGACCCCGGAGCCTTCGCATCCGACAGCTGAACACTCCGATGAGCATCACCGGTTTGCATCACCGGCCGTCCGCACCCTCTTCGAGCCTTGTTTCCTACAGATTCCATCTGTCGATGACCCGGTCCCCCTTGTACACCCCCAGAACCGAGTAGTGGGCGGTATCGAGACGAAGTAGACGCGCGAATCCCGGGTCCACTCCAAGCCATCGCGTGGTAAGGACACGGAGGATATGGGCGTGCGCGACAAGCAGGACGTCCCGCCCCTGCGCGATGACCGGCCAGAGACGGTCAATGACGTCATCGGCGCGGGCGGCGACATCCGCCAGACTCTCCCCCCGCCCGTTGTGCACATGCACGACGTCGCCCTCGGGAAGCCTTTCCTCGCGTTCGCCCTCGAGAGACGTCGGAAGGCCCTGCGTGCCGTCGCGCCATAGATTCCACGACCTGCCGAAGGCCTCGCTGAGCTGGTCGCGAGTGCGTCCCTCGGCACGGCCGTAGTCCCATTCGACGATTCCCCGCAACGTCACGCCTTCGGGAAAACCTGCGAGCGCAGAGGTTTGCCGGGCACGCAGCAGGGGGCTGGTCCACACGTCGTCGAACCCCTCAGGGAACATCCGACGCAGCCGTTCCCCCGCCCGTATGGCCTGTTTCCTGCCTGTTTCGGTGAGCGGAAGATCGGTGCGGCCCGTATGCTGACCGGACACGCTCCATGCGGTCTGACCATGCCGAAGAAGGACGAGACGGCCCGGAGCGACGGCGTCGTCCTCGACGAGGATGTCGTTCATAGTCCCCCATGGTATCCCCGACGTGGCGGAACAGCTCAAACCCCGCCAAGGGCCCATCCGCGCGTTCCCGCGGCTGTGGATGCGGTCGTAATTCGGGGATTCCGGCCGGGTGATCCGGTCGCGCAGCCACTAGGATGGAGACATGACCAGCAAGCCGGCGAACAACCGCCATCATCGAAGCGACGGGATTCCCGAAGCGGATTCCATCATCGCCCGGCTGGAGACCCTCACAAGGAAGGTGGATGACATGCGTGCCGCACGATCCCATGACGCCGATTCCCTGGGGGACAAGCTGCTCACCGTTCTCGTCCCCGCTGCTGCCGCCGCCATCGCAGGGAAGATCTTCTCCTCATGGTGGAGCCGCAAAGGACCAGCGAAGGCATCCACGACGGCCAGGACCGAATCCGGCTCCACTGAGACCGACGATGGGCTCATCACGGGTCTGGTCTTCTCGGCACTGTCCGCGGCCTTCGTCGCCGTGGTCTCGCAGCTGTCCGGACGAGGATCAAGGGCATTCGTGAATCATCGCCATCGCCGGGCGGCGCAACGCGACACGTCATCGGCGCGATAGCGAGTCGTTCTCCATCGGTGAACGGTCGCCTCGGCCGACCGCCGTTCACGTCTGCGGTGGAACAATGAGGACATGACCGCACGCGACAATCCCACCATCCGTACGCTTCTCGAACGTCGTTCCATCCGTCGGTTCACCACCGAGGACATCGACGACGACACCCGGAGGGTCCTTGAGGAGGTCGCCCAACGGGCTCCCTCCAGCCAGTATCTCAACGACTGGTCGGCAATACGCATTACCGATCCCGCACTGCGCGGACGTCTGGCGGACATCGGTCGTCAACCCTACATCGCCGAGGCTCCACTGCTGTATGTGTTCGTCGCCGACGAGCACCGCAACGCCCTTATCGCACGGACCCGCGGCGTCGAGGCCGGGAACCCGTCCTTCAGCCTCGACGCCGGCTATCATTTCACCCAGTCCCAGAACGACGCCGTTCTGGCTCTACATGCGATGGAAACGGCCGCCAACGCCCTAGGACTGGGATGCGTGGTGCTCGGATCCCTGCTCAACGACGTGAACGCCCTCATCGACCTGCTGAGGCTTCCCGAATTCACCTATCCCGTACTGGGACTGGCCATCGGACATCCCGACCAGTCGCCGATGCTCAAACCCCGGCTTCCCCGGTCGGCCCAGTTCTTCATCAACGACTACCCCGCGGACGAGGACAGCGGCATCGGAGAGTATCTTCCGGTCTTCGATGACGTCGTTCATCGCTACTACGACCTGAGGCATGCCGACCGTCCCGTGGAGGCCTTCAGCATGCAGATCGCCAAGGTCGCCACGGAGGACGTCCATGCCAAGGCCGTGCTTCCCACGGCGGAACGGCAGGGCTTCCATCTCGATTCCTGAAGAGTCGCGGAAACCGGAAAGAGAATCCCTCGTAGGAGGGGAGTTCCTGACCCCGGGAATCGGGAGCACACACTCAGAGGAGCCGAATCTGAACGGGCATCCATGATGCGCAAGACCCTGGGGAAGTGCGGGAGTCCATGCGTTCGGACTCATGGATGGACTCCTGGAATCGGCCCTTCGGGAACGGACGTCCGAAGAGCTGATGTCCGGCGTTGATCGCATCAACGCCTGCGGGGCTTGTATCCGCGCTTCCTCGAACGACGCCCGCGTGATGCCTCACCACCCAAGGACCGCGAGGGAAGCCGCAGTTCGGGGTCATGATGCGTCAGATGCCAGCAGCCGCATTCCGAGCATCGGTACACCCACAGATCGACCCCACGCTGGATCCTGCTGTCCTCTACGGCTCTGAGGGCCTGCTCACGGCGCGCATACATGACCTTCCCGCTGAACGTGCAACGCCGTGGCGTGAAATAATGCATTCCCTGTCCATCACGAAATCGGTCTGGGCCCATGATACGTCACAACCCGCGTCGATGAACCCCGGTATCAGGCCGTCCGGTATCAGGGCAGGTCGTTGCCTGCCGCGAGGTACAGGTCATACCACTCCTGGGCATCCAGACGGATATCCGCGCCCCTGGCCATTCGCTCCAGACGGGCTGGCGTCATGGATCCGAGGAGGACCTGCATCCCCGCGGGATGACGGAGGATCCAGGCAACGGCTATGGCGCTGGAATCGACGCCGTACTTCCGCGCAAGCGCATCAAGTCGCGCGTTCAGCTCGGGGAACTTCGGGCTGCCAAGGAACACGCCCTCGAAGAACCCGTATTGGAACGGGCTCCACGCCTGGACTGTCAGATGATGGAGCCGGCAGTATGCGAGAAGTCCGCCGTCGTGATCGACGCTTGCGGCGTCCTCCATGTTGACGTGAAACTCCTGACGTATCATGCCTGTGTGGCCGAGCCCGAACTGAAGCTGATTGACCTGCAGACGCTGTGACAGAGCGCTCTGAAGAAGCTCAATCTGCGCGGGGTTGACGTTGCTGACGCCGAACCAGCGCACCTTGCCGGCACGTTCCAAATCGTCGAAGGCCGCCGCAAGATCGTCGAGCTCAACGAGGGTGTCGGGGCGATGGAGCAGCACGAGATCGACATGGTCGGTCTGAAGGTTGCGAAGCTCTGCGTCGAGGGCGGCGACGAGATGACGCCGCGAGAAATCATAACGTGTAATCGAATTGGACGCGGGGTCGCGGTAGATGCCAAATTTCGTCTGGATCATGACTGAGTCACGGTCGACGGACAAATCTTTCAAAGCCTGGCCGAGACGCCTGCTGCTTTCCCCCGCTGAATAGCAGTCCGCGGTATCGAAGAACGTCATCCCCGAATCCAACGCCGTGGAGACGATCGCCGATGCTTCGTCACGCGTCCTGTCAGCCATCCTCATGACGCCCAACGCGATTGACGGAATCGATACGGTCGTATCTCCCAAAGGCACTGTCTTCATGGAATCCTCCTTCGTCACGTGGTTAATATCCGAGGCAAGGTCGGGCGAACTCACGATGGGCAAGGCCGTGACAGCCTCTCTCCCAGGACTCCGGCGGAACGGGCGTCCCGCTTCCTCTGGACGGTGGCGGACAAAGGGCCCAGAAGAATTCACGATGCTGGAACAGTGCAATCGGATGCGCTACGGGACAAGTCTATGTGAATGCTGAGAACCCGAATACATTGTTCGCTTCCGGCAGGAAACGTCGTGCGTGTGGGCAGCGTCGATTCCTGGCGATGTGCGGCGGTCCGGAATCCGGTTCCAGCAATGCCATCGAGGTCCGGGAGGGCCGTGCGTACGTACCGTACCCTCTTCAGCGGATTCGGATTGCGGTGCGAGGCTTCGACGATGAAGGCCTTCGCGCGGTGGATGGATGCCGTGCGGTGGTGGTGGGTGGGGTGCCGGGGTCGCCGGC
>CALEGL010000190.1 GCA_937876495.1 uncultured Bifidobacterium sp. | reverse complement strand
AGACCTGCACGAGACCCGGAGCGATGCGGTCGTCGGGGTCCATGAAGTAGAGATAATCGCCGCGGGCGGCGGCCATGCCGGTGTTGCGCGCATGGGAGAGGCCGCCGTTGGGCTGGTGGATCACCCGCACACGGTCGTCCTTCGCCGCCCACCCGTCGCATTTCCCGGGGCAGGAGTCGGACGACCCGTCGTCCACGAGCACCACCTCGATCCGCCGGTACGTCTGCGCGAGCGCATCCGACACCGCCTCGTCAAGGTACTTCTCCACCCCGTACACGGGCATGACGATGCTGACGAGGGGATCGGCTGAGGACTGTGCGGTCATGATGCGGTCGAGTCCTTCCTGGCACTGTTTCGGCGAAGGCAATAATGCCAGAATAGAGGCCTGGACGTCATGCCGGGAAAGTCGGAATCGCGGAACGGCATCGCCGGCGTTCACGCGCACCGGAGAATCTCCCCTCACGAATCCCACTGATACAGTGTCCAACGGAAAGACGGTCATCGTGGGGATTTCCGTCGTCTGAGAAGGGGCGGATATGCGGGGGTTCATCCGACGATGGTGGCGTTGGATTGTCATCATCGTTTACGCGACCGTCGTCATCACGACGATGATCTTCCACGAGCCGTGGTTCGACGAGGCCCAGTCATGGCTGATCGCCCGCGACGCCTCCTATCACGACATTCTGTTCGTGCGTCCCCATTACGAGGGGCATCCACCGCTGTGGTGGCTGCTTCTCTCCGTCCCGGCGAAACTCGGCGTTCCCTACGAGATCGGGCTGAAATCCGTGCAGTTCCTCTGCGCGATGCTCATGATCTCGCTTCTCGTGTTCCGATGCCCCCTCCCCGCGCCGATCGTCGCGCTGCTGCCGTTCACGTATTTCCTGTGCTACCAGTACGGGGTCATCTCCCGGCCTTATGCCCTCATGGTCGCCGCAATGTTCCTGTCCGCGATCGCTTGGAAGGATCGCAACGATCACCCCGTCAGACTGGTTCTCCCCCTTGCGCTTCTGTGCCTGACGAGCAGTTTCGGGATCGCTCTCTCCTGCGGCATCGCCATCTCCTGGATCGCGATCACCATCCGCGCCGAAGGGTTCGGCAGGACTCTTCTCGGCAACAGGCCACGGATCCTCGCGCTGACGGTTCTTCTGCTTCTCGGAATCGTCGTCACGATCGGCGTCAGACCTCTTTCCGACACCTATGCCACCACCGTGGCCGCATACGGAAACAGATCGTTCCTGATGCGAATCGCCATCGTCCTCTTCGTTCTGCCTTCGGAGTCCGTACTGACGTCCTTCCTCGGAGACTTCTCCATCTATCTGAACCGGATCCTCTGGAACGAATTCGCCATCTGCGCGTTCATCTCGACGGTGATGTGAGTCGTGATGATCCGCATCGCCTCACGCCGTCATCTCCTGGTCCTTCTTCTCATCCCCTATGCATGCGTCGCAGCCGTGGCGTCCTTCTATTTCTCCGGTCATCATGAGGGAATCATCCTCGCCTATCTTCTGACGATTCTCTGGATCTGCCTTGCTGATCGGCCCCTTGAGAAATCCGACATCCCTTCGGTCTTCTTCCGGGCCATAGGGCGCATCCGCGGAGCGGACGACATGATGACCATGGAATCGGGACGGATAATCACGCTGACCGTGGTGCTGCTGCTCATTCCGAGCCTCTACTGGTCATCGTCCTCCATCATCTGCGATGTTCAGAATCCCTATTCGACGGGCCGGACGCTCTCGAATTTCATCATCAGCAACAATTTCCAACATGCCCGCTGGATATCCGTCTGGTCGCATGGCACCATCAATGGAGCAGAACGATCGGCAGTGGATGACACGCGCTCCTATTCAGGAAACGCCATCACGGCGAATCCCTATCTCGCCACGAACCTGTTGTCCTGCACATACCAGGGTCGCTCGTACCTCACTCACGAATTCCCGACGACGGCCCAGGCCGATCAGGAAATCGCAAAGTGCGCGTCGCTGGGGGAGCCGGAATTCGTCATCGGGGGCAGCGGCGCCTACTTCATCAAACGTCTCGGCTTCAGTACGTGGAACTACACCCCTTATGCGGTGGCGACGGCAACGACGCCCTGGAAGGACCAGGAAACGTTCTCCATGACGATGATCCTCATCCGCAACGACGTCTACAGAAAGCTCGACCTGCCGTCTGCGTCGTCCTGACGGCCGCCCGCGACGCCGACTCCCACATCGCCCCTACGCCGCGAGCAGGCAGCTGGGTCCGAACAGCGTCTTGATCTCGGCGAACAGTGACGTGTCCCGCGTGACGCGCAGGTCGTCGCCGACGACGAGCACGGCCGTTCGCCCCCGTCCGTCGGACACGGCCAGCCGCACCTCGCAGTAGCCGGGATGGTTCCGCAGCACCGTGCGCAGCCGCTCGGCCAGCGCACGGTCAAGGGCGCGAGGAAGGGCGATGACGACGGGCCGCTCGTCCTCGGAGGTGAGAATCGGCACCTGCATCTCGGTGGCGCGCATGCTCACCGTCTCGTCACGCACCTCCACCATGCCGCGGATCTGCACCACCTGGTCGACGACGAGCTGCTGCGCCGCGGCCTCGTACGCCTTGCCGAAGAACAGGCACTGGATGGAGCTTTCGAGGTCCTCCACGGTGACGATGGCCCAGGGGTTGCCCTTGCGCGAGACGCGGCGGTCGACGCTGGTGACGAGCCCGGCGATGGTGACCTGCTGCCTGTCGTCCATCGTTCGCGCCTTGTCGACGAGATGCGCGATGGACATCTCCCTCAGCTTCGCCAGCACCGCGGTCATGCCGCTGAGGGGATGGTCGGAGACGTACAGGCCGAGCATCTCGCGTTCGAAGTCGAGCTTGGTCTTCTTGTCCCACTCGTCGATGTCGGGGATGGTGATGGTGGCGTCGCCCATGGCGTCGTCCGCGCCCCCCTCATCCGCGTCGGCGAACAGGTCGAACTGTCCTTCGGCCTGCTTGCGCTTGAGGCCGATGACGGAGTCGATGGCGGGCTCGTGGACGGTGAACAGCGCGCGGCGGCTG
>CALEGL010000189.1 GCA_937876495.1 uncultured Bifidobacterium sp. | reverse complement strand
TCATGGCACCTCTGGACGAGGCCCAGCAGCTCGAGGTCGCCTCCGTGCGGTCGATCTGCGGAACGCTGTCCGCCTACGGGATCACGGATGTGCCGCCGTACGAGGCCCCGCATCACACGGCGTCCACGGCGGCCCTCGTCGGAGGCGGATCGGGGACGGCGTCGCCAGGTGCCGTGACCCGGGCGCATCACGGCGTGCTGTTCATGGACGAGGCGCCGGAGTTCTCCCCTCGCGCCCTGCAGACGCTGCGCGAGCCTCTCGAGTCGGGGGTCGTCTCCCTGTCTCGGTCGAAGGGCACCGTCCACTATCCGGCGCGGTTCCAGCTCGTCATGGCCGCCAATCCCTGCCCGTGCGGATACGGCTACGGCACCGGCGAGCGCTGCACCTGCCGCGAAAGGGAGCGTCTGCGATACTTCTCGCGGCTGTCGGGACCGATTCTCGACCGCATCGACATCCAGATCGACGTCGCCCCCGCCGACAGACTGCCCACCGGTGATTCGGGGCACGGGACGACCAGCGCCGACATGCGCGCCACGGTGACGCAGGCGAGACAGGCCGCGCGGGAGCGCTTCCGCCGTCAGGGCTGGACGTGCAACGCGCAGGCCGCCGGAGGATGGCTGCGCGGGAACACGCCGGCCTCCGCCCTCGCCCCGGTGGAGAGGGCGGTGTACGACCAGCGGCTGAGTCTGCGGGGCGCCGACCGGGCGCTGAGGCTGGCATGGACCCTCGCCGATCTGGCGGGTCGTTCCTCGCCCACGATGGAGGACGTGATGCATGGCATCGCTCTGAGGACGAGGACGCCCTGATGAGGAGCGACACGACGACGAGGGACGCCGCAGCAAGAGATAATGCCGCGGATCGGTACGCGACGACGGGGAGCACCACCATGACGAGGAACGATTCCGCCATTCCGGCGAACCAGGGAACCGCACCCGCGAACCGCGCCGCATCGCGTCTCCCCCTCGATGACGAGGCGCTGTCGCGCGCGACGCTGTGCCGTTGCGCGGACGGACCGGACGCCCTGTTACAGGCGCCCGCCCCCGGCCTGGGGCCGGCCGCCGAGACGCTGTCATGCCCCCCCCGCCCGCACGCCCCCACCGGGCCCGACGGCGCACGCGCCGGCACACCCCCGCCGCAAGCCGCCCACCCCCCGCCGCGCCTCCGCTCGCCCCCGCCTCCGTGCCCCACCGTCCGCCCCCACACCGCGGCGGCGCTCCGCGCCGGCACCCGGCATGCCCCGGCCCGCCTCGCGGCCGCGCCGCGCCTGCCGA
>CALEGL010000188.1 GCA_937876495.1 uncultured Bifidobacterium sp. | reverse complement strand
CCGGGCACACGGGAGCGGGCGGGGGTTCGCTGGGTGTCCCGGCGAACCGTCGCCCGCACCATGGACGAGACGCGTTCCTGCCTACTGCTTGACGTACTTGTAAATCTTCGCGGACAGTGCGGCGGTGTCATCCGTCTTGACATAGTTGATCTGCTTGAGTCTGTTGACGAAGTAGGTCACGTCGCTGCTGATGAGCTTGTTCTCGTTGGGCTGCACGGCGTAGTCGTAGTCCTTGAACAGCTTGGTGGCGAGCTTGACGTCAGTGATCGAGGAGTAGTGCTTCTCGGTGATGATCTTCGCCGCCTCCGCCGGATGCTGTGCGATGTAGTTCCTGGCCTTGTTGAGTGCGCGCAGGATGGCGCTCATCTCCTCGGGCTTCTCCTTGATGATCTTGTTGGATCCGTATAGGAAGCAGCAGAAGTGCTTGGCGAACTTCTTGTTGGTGCCGAGATCGAAGATGATGTCGACGGTGCCCTTCTCCTCCTGGATGGTGGGCAGCGGGTCCCAGAGGGCCGCCGCGTCGATCTCGCCCTTCTGCAGGGCCTCGAACTCGAGGCTCGCGTCGTCATAGGGCAGGAAGGTCACGTCCCCGCCCTTCTGGCTGACGTTGAGCCCGGCGTCGCCCAGCCACAGGCTCGCGGCCATGTAGGGCGTGCCTCCGATCTCGTCGACGCCGATCTTCTTGCCTTTGAGGTCGGTGGCGGTTTTGATGCTCGACCCCTTCTTGACGGCGATCTTGATGCAGCCCTTGTGGAGCGCACCGACGACGCTGGCCTTGACCCCCTGTTCGATCGAGGGGAAGAACTGGAAGTCGCCGTTCGTGACGGCGAACCTCCCGTTGTTCAGACCTATCTTCCTGGTCTCCGCGTCGGCGGTGACGAGCTTGGCGTTGATCCCCTCCTCCTTGAAGAAGCCCTTCTCCAGCGCAATGGCGATCGGCGAGCTGCACAGCGAGCTGGACTTGGGGAACTCCACCGTCCCGTACTTGTAGCCCGACGTCGAAGCCGTCCCCGTCGTGCCCGTCGTATCCACGCTGCATGCGGGGAACGTCAGCACCGCAAGCAGGATGCCGAACACGGCGGTCCCCTTGGCGAGCGCACTCTTCTTGTTGATCATGTCCTTCTCTTTCCCTCTTTCGGTCACTCGGTCCGCACCATGACGATCCGAATCCGCAATGCGGTGATGCACCGATTGATTCCGGTTCCCCCATCACCCATGACCCGTCGTCGAAGTCCTTCCCGGATCTTCGCGCCGGTGAGACCATTCTATCCGGCGACCCTCGGAAACCCAGTGTTTCCAACGGTTTTGGGCTTTCGAAAAATCGATGGTGGGATATACATCCGGCTTATAGAGGAGCCGATGACGGGCAGGGAGCGCATAGCGGACCCCGTGACGATCGGGTCACGGAGTCCGCTATGATTCACCGCCACAAGGCGTCTTCGGGAACGGGAGGCCACGGGAACCGGAGACCACCGGGATGCGAAGCCGGCAGGCCGCCGGAACGACGTCGAATCCCCTTCTCCCCGTCTATCCCCTCATCGTTCGTCTGCTTCGGCGGCAGGCGCCGTCGAGGAAAGGGCCTCGTCGGCCCGCCCGTCGGCATGGGACCTGGCGGCATCCAATGCCTGCCCCAGATCCTCGATGAGGTCGTCGACGTCCTCGATGCCCACCGAGAGCCGGATGAGTTCGTCGGTGATGCCAATCCGGAGCCTCTCCTCCCTAGGGAGTTCGAAATGCGTCATGCGGCAGGGAAGCTCGGCGAGGCTTTCCACCGCTCCGAGGCTGACCGCGAGGCGGAAGACATGGAGGTTGTCCAGAACCGCCGAGGGGTCGATGCCCTTGGCCACCTCGAAGCTCAGCACGCCGCCGAAGCCCCGCAGACCCTTGGCGGCGTCGCCGTGCCCGTCCCCATCCGAGGACTGCAGGCCGGGGTAATGGACCGTGCTGACAAGAGGATGGGCCAGCAGGTACCGCGCTATGGCGAGCGCGTTCTCCTGCTGCCTGTCCATGCGCAGCGCCAGCGTCTGGATGCCCCGGCGCACGGAGTCGCACTCCGTGGGCGCGAGAACGCCGCCGAGACGGTTCTGTGCGAAGTACAGCCTGCCGCCCAGATCCTCTCCTGCGGTCACGGCAAGACCGGCGATGACGTCGGAATGCCCGGCGAGGTACTTGGTCGCCGAATGCAGGACGATGTCCGCGCCAAGGTCGAGCGGCTGCTGAAGATAGGGGGTGACGAAGGTGTTGTCGACGATCACCAGAGCCCCGTAGCGATGTGCGATCCCCGCGATGGCAGCCACGTCGTTGACCTGGAGCAGCGGATTGGTGATGGTCTCGAAGTAGACGGCCTTGGCGGGGGCGACGCCCTTCTTCGCGTCACCCACGACGGCCGTCTCGACGGCGTCGAGATCCGTGGTGTCCACGGGGTCGGACCTCAGCCCCCAGCGCGTGAAGTGCTCATTGAACAGCGAATACGTTCCACCATAGACGTTCGCCCCCACGACGATCCTGTCGCCCGGTTTGAAGATGGACAGCACCGCGTGGATCGCCGCCAGCCCAGAGGCGAAGGCGAAGCCGCGGGTGCCGTGCTCAAGCTGGGCGATCTGCTTTTCGAGGAACTCGCGGGTCGGGTTGCCGCTGCGGGCGTAGTCCCAGCGCGGCACGGAGTCGACGGAGTCGAACGCGTACGTCGATGAGTTGTAGATGGGCGGGTTCACGGCACCGGTGGCGTTGTCATTCACCGGACATCCATGGACCAGCTGTGTATTGAACCTCGCCATGTCGCACCTCCGCGTAATCGTCGTCGCGGCCGTCCGACGACCGCTCTTATGCGACCGTAGGACGATGCGGGGCGAGGACCCAAGCCGACGGACATAGAGGTTTCTTATAGGGGGTTCTCAAGCCTCAACGCGCGTAGGCGGGAGACACCCAAGAACGTCACGGTTCAGCCGTCCGCACCCGTCCGCGACACGCCGACGCCAAGCATGCCCCTCAGCCATTCGAGCTCCGCGGCGACCTGGGCGTCATGCAGGGCGATGATTCCGCGGCGGTAGGGGTCCTCGATCTCCTTCGTCTCCAGGGCACGGCCGGAATCACAGTAGAAGAAGTGCACGGAGGTCTGACTCAGATAGTCGTATCGGCGTCGCAGAACGGCGTCGCGGTCGGCCTTGTCCGGCACGACGGACAGGAAGGTGAGGACCACGGACCATCTGTTGGAGTCCGTGACGTCGAAGCCCTTCGTCTCGCGCAGGGAGGAGACGAGCCGGTCACGGCCGGCGTCGAGCAGCGAGAACTCGCGCCGCTGCCTTCCGTCGCGGATCTCGTCGCGCTGCGAGATAAGCGCGGCGTCGACGAGCCTCTTGGTGGCCGGGTATATCGCGCCGTCGCTGAAGGCGCGGGCGTATCCCTGCAGCTGCTCCATCTTCTTGCGCAGCTCGTATCCGCACATGGGCTTCTCGGA
>CALEGL010000187.1 GCA_937876495.1 uncultured Bifidobacterium sp. | reverse complement strand
CCAGACCGCCAGATCGGCACCTGTCGTGTCGTCGGGAGCGTGAGATGTGTAGAGGAGACGGCCGCGGGACGATCCCGGGTCCCCTTTTTCTCAACCATGCGTGCCACGAAAAGCACGACGGGCCTGGATGACGTCCGCAGGGATTGGTCCCTGTCCTGCGGTCCATAGAAGCCAAGATCCACTCCCATGGGGATGACGCGGACGTCGTCGGTGTGCCGATAGCGGCTGCGAAGGACGGCCTTCAGGTCCTCGGACACCGTGACCACCCCGCCGGCTCGGTCGATGAGACCCTGCTTGATCTGTCTGACGGGCGGGAAGTTCAGCGACGTCACGTCGCCCCCGTGACCCGTGACGACATAGGGCCTTCGCCTCGACAGGAAATACTGGACGACGCCTTGGGGGACGAACCAGTTGACGAGGACCACGTCGCAGTCCTTCATCGCCCTGCGGGTGGCCGCGTATTCGGCGAGGAACAGGAAGGGGACGAGAAGCGCACGCGCCTTGCGTTCACGGATGCGGGGGACGATGGCGCCCGGATAGGCGAGGGTCTGAAGGGATTCGACGGGAAAGTACCGGAAGCGGCGAATGGTCATCCCCTCGACGCGTTCGACGGCAGCCGCCCCGGGAGCGGCCGGCACGAGGACGGTGACGTCGTAGTACTCCTCGAGATAGCGGCACAGATCGAAGATGAATCTCGGCTCGGTGTCGTTCCTCCAGCGGGGAAACGTCGATGCGGTGACCAGAAGCCTTGTCTTCCCCATTGCCATCCGTTCATCCTCCGAAGAGCACATCGGCCAGTGCCGTGACACAGGCCACCCTACACCACGCTTCGACCGCCGATCTGATGTGCCCACGACTGCCACCGACGGCTCCACCGCCGGAGGAATACGGGGCTCTCACCCGTATCTACTGCGACTCGGAGGACACCAGACCATCGGACTGAAGCTGCTTCTGCAGACTTCCTGGAAGAACCCAGAGTTCGAATCCGATCGAGGATGCGGTTCCCACCTGCGGGGCTCCGGAACCGGACTTCTCGGCGAAGTCGGGGCACCCCAGGACCAGACCCGAACCCAGGTTCTCGTAGGACGTGATGAATCGGTAGTCGCCATCCTGCAACCAGAAGGTGAACATGTTCTCCGCCCATAGGCTGTTGCCCGGGTCGGCGTAGCATTGACGGTCGAAGGAGACTTCCACCGTGCCGTGCCTCTTCTCGATGCTCTGGATGAGGCTGACGACCTCGGGCTCCCCGCCGTCCTTCTCCTGGAAGGCCTCCACCGCCGGATAGGACAGCACGCTACAGACGCAGAAGACGATGACGAGCAGACATGCCATGATCCGCGGCCGTCCGCGAAGAAGAAGAACGACCACGAGAACAGCAAGCGCGCACAGGGACGCGACAAGCCAGAACCGGTTCTCGTTCCAGAGTGTCGGCAGCAGCCAGGACCATGTGTGGTAGTACCCGGCGTCCGTCGACCATCCGGGCGCGGAGCTCTGGGGGAACGGCAGCAGTGAGCTCCAGGGAAGGATCCCCGCGACATGGGCCGGGGTGATGACGCCCCATGTCGCCACCCGCGGCGCCACCCAATAGGTCATCAGTCCGGTGACGACCACGGCGATTCCCAGAACGCACGGAATGGCCCATCGTCTCAGGCCGCGGATGAGGGCGCAGACCCCGACGCCGATGACCATGGCGAAGGCGGGGTCGGCGTAGCGCCCGTAGATGATGAAATCAAGACGTCCCCGGCCTGGAAGGGTGAGGACGTCATTGCCGGACCAGGCCAGCACCGCCGTGGCGAAGAAGGCTCCCGTGACCAGCAGAAGCCATCCCGCCAGACCCAGCGATTTCGTGGAGGTCAGCTCCCTGATGACGAGGACGACAAGCGCCACCACGCCGACGAGGACCACCCCCAGGCTCGCCACGACCTGGTACCACATCTGTCCGAGGATGATCCGGGCGATGATCCCCGGCCGTGTCGCCAGATTGCCGAGTATGCCCGTCCCCTGGTTGAAGTCGCTCTGAAGCAGCATGCCGTTGAACCATAGCGAGAACCGGTAACCGCCGTACCCCAGAAGAACGACCGGAACGGCACCGCCCAGGGCGATTCTTCTGCTTCTTCCCGTCATGCACAGCAGCCACAGGGCCGATGCAGGCAGAACGATGATCGCCCTGCTGTGGGAGGTGACCACGAGCAGGATGAACACGGCGAAAACCGCCAGACGACCCCATCCCGGCCTTTCCCACAGTCGGACCGCGGCCAGGGCGAGACACACCAGCATCAGGAAGAGCATCTTCTCGCTGAGCGCGTACGCCGCCTGGACGGACCGCGAAGGCATGCACATCACCACGGATGCGGCCACGACGGCCTGGTCAGATGTGACTCCGGTACGGCGCAGGAACAGGGACAGCGGGATGATCGTCGCCATGGCCATCATGACGCCCAGCGCTATGGCCAGGTGGTAGAAGACGGCCGGGTCGGAGGTGACCCACCAGAGCGGGGCGATGACGAAGGACCACGCGGGGAAGTATCCTCCGCCTGTCACCGGATAGGACATCCCCGTCCCCGACAGGTACTTGGAGAACTGCAGCAGCGTGACCTCGTCGTAGGGGAACGAGGGGGCCGTGGCCGTCCAGGCAAGAACGACATGGGAGAGCAGGGCCCCCAGAACCGCTATGACGGCGAGAACCCTCCACGGGACCCCACGGCGCACCACAGGCGACGACACGAATCCGCCCGAACGCGCATGCCGGGAGACGTGCCGGCCCCTCCCAAGACTCGCCAGGCCCGCAGACGGAACGGGGGCCGCGGAATCATCGGCGGTCGAGTTACGGGCGTCAGCGGACATCGTCACGCTCCGACGCCCCGGCATCCGATGATTCGGATCTCGGGTCGATGACGACGGTCCCCTCATCCAGCGGCGTGAACCTCACCACCCTGTCGCTGAGAAGCGCGTAGTCGCCGTTGCGGTTGTTGCGGATGGCGAAGTCGCAGGCGTTCCGGTCCAGCGCCACCCCCACGGCGTCGGTCATGCCGTCATCGCCCGGCGTGGGCGTGCGCAGGGAGGTGATGAGACGGAACTCCCCGTTGTTGAACACGTCCAACGGAAGGCTGAAGCGCACGGTGCGATGGCCGTGCTCCTTCATCCGGAAGACCTTGGGGCCACTGTCGTAGGTGATTCCGCCACGTCTGAGATCATGCAGGGCTATGGCGAGGTAGAAGTCGCCGGGCTCGTCATACTGGTATTCGACATCGAAGACGAAGGGTTTCGTTCCGTCGCACACGGGCGACGAGACGGCCGTCGTCCGCAAAACCGGGCAGCGCGCGTTGAGCCCCAGGGGATAGTCGCCGTGAAGCTGCTCTCTGCGCTTCTTCCTCTCCGCCTCGAGGTTCTCCATGGTGTACTGCTGGGAGACCGTCTCCGGATCGCCGATGGCCTTCACCCGGCCGTGGGAAATCATCATCGCCCTGCTGCAGTACTTCTTCACCGCTCCCATGTCATGGGTGACGAGAACCACGGTCTTGGTCGGGTCCTTGCGAATCTCGGAGAAGAAGTCGTCGCATTTGCGCTGGAAGGCCTCGTCCCCCACGGCCAGCACCTCGTCGAGCACGAGGATGTCCCCCTGGGCCTTGATGGCCACCGAGAAGGCGAGGCGCACCTGCATGCCCGAGGAGTAGTTCTTCAGCTTCTGGTCCATGAAGTCGCCGAGCTCGGCGAAGGACACGATGTCGTCGTACATCGCGTCCACCTGCTCGCGGGTGAATCACAGACGCGCCCCGTTGAGATAGACGTTCTCCCGCCCGGTGAGCTCGGGATTGAACCCCACGCCCAGCCCGATGAAGGGCACCCACTTCCCGCTGACGGCAATCGTCCCCTGATCCGGCTAGTAGATCTGCGACATGACCTTGAGCAGCGTGGGCTTCCCGCCGCCTTTGCGCCCGACGCTGCAGAAGCACTAGCCACGACTCAGCAGGGACGTGCCGTCCGGCAGCCCGTCGAGCTGCCGGAAGCCCTTGCTTCCCTCTGCTCCGTTCATCTCGCACTGCTTGCGTCCGTTGTCCTG
>CALEGL010000186.1 GCA_937876495.1 uncultured Bifidobacterium sp. | reverse complement strand
GCACGCATGGCCGTAAAGGCCTCATGTCCGGGGGTGTCGAGGAAGGTGATCTTCCTCTTCTCCCCGTCCAAGGCCACGGTGACCTGGTAGGCGCCGATGCGCTGCGTGATGCCTCCGGCTTCGCGGGCGACGACGTTGGTCTTGCGAATGGTGTCCAGCAGCTTCGTCTTGCCGTGGTCGACATGGCCCATGACGGTGACGACGGGTGGGCGGGACTTGAGGTTCTCGTCCTCCTGCAGCTCCTCGTCATCAAGGTTGATGTCGAACTGCTGCAGCAGCTCCTTGTCCTCCTCCTCGGCCGAGACGATCTGGATGTTCCATCCGATCTCCTGTCCCAGCACCTGGAAGGTGGTCTCGTCCAGCGACTGCGTCGCCGTCGCCATTTCACCCAGATGGAAGAGCACGGTGACGAGGGCGGCCGGATTGACGTCGATCTTCTCGGCGAGGTCGGACAGCGTGGCCCCCTGGCGCAGACGGATGGTCCTGCCGTTGCCGGAAGGGATTCTCACACCTCCGATGACGGGAGCCTTGATCTCCTCGAAGTCACGCCTCTTCTGCAGACGGTTCTTCCTGGCGCGCGATGACTTGCCGCCCTGACGTCCGAAGGCGCCCGCGGCTCCACGACCCCGACCGCGCGGGGCGCCGCCGGACGGAGCCCCCGACGAAAAGCCTCCGCCGAAGCGACCGCCGCCGGTGCGACCGGTTCCGGTGCCCTGGGTGCCGCGATGCTGTCCCCACTGTCCGGGACGAGCCGTCGATCCCTGACCCGGACGAGGACGGAACCCTCCCCGTCCGCCCGGACCGGGACGGCCTCCCCGGCGCTCGACGGTCGGTCTGGCCATGGGATGAGGCCTGGGGATGTCGCTCGGAGTGGGCACATGCATCCCCTGCTTGCGGCTGAAGGGATTGTTCCCCGGACGCGGACCAGGGGTGGTATGCGGGCGGGGAGACGCTCCCTGGGCGCCCGCGGATGCACCAGGACGGGGGATGCGTGTCGCAGAGGCCTCGCCCCGTGCGTTCTCCCGCTGACGAGGGGCATGGGGACGGCCCGTGGAACCCGGACGCGGACCACGGTCATGCTGATCCTGACGATGGAAGTCCTGAC
Organism: uncultured Bifidobacterium sp.; assembly: GCA_937876495.1. GTDB lineage: Bacteria > Actinomycetota > Actinomycetes > Actinomycetales > Bifidobacteriaceae > Bifidobacterium. Next base: position 13,843 of record CALEGL010000186.1, on the reverse strand, counting down.
GCCGGGGCCCGGGATGAGGGCCGTTGTCCGTTCCGTCATGATGCCGTGGTGAGGGCGTGGACGGGGACTCCGGCATGGAATGCTGCGCGGGACCGGGAAGGGGAGCCCCAGGCCGGGACGATCCGGAGCGGTGCGCACCGGGACGCGGAGCCGGCGTGGCCGGCCGGCCGTGCTGTCCGGGTCTCGCCCCCGGCCTGACGTCGGAGGTCTTGCCTGACTTGTCGGATGCCTGCTTCGCGAACGATTCCTTGAGACGCCGGACGACCGGGGCCTCCACCGTCGACGACGCGGATTTGACGAACTCGCCCATGCCCTTGAGTCTTTCGAGGATGGTCTTGCTGTCGACGCCAAGATCCTTGGCCAGTTCATATACGCGCTGTCTTGCCACTCAGTGTTCTCCTTATTCCGTGGCCGCGCGCTCCCTGCGCCGCGGTCACTCCATGATGACGGCGAGCTCGTCCTGTCTCATCGTGCGACCATGATGCTTTGCCTCGTATTCGTTCCATCCGTGCATGGGATGCCTGCGCATGGACGGTTTGCCGTGTCCAGCATACTCGTGACGCTGGATGGGACCCCTACTTCGTTTCCGGCTTCATCTCCGCCGGCTTGGCGGCATGCGCCTCCGCGGATTCGATGCCGATCTTCCACCCGGTGAGCTTGGCCGCAAGCCGGGCGTTCTGCCCCTCCTTGCCGATGGCGAGGGACAGCTGACCCTCATGGATGAAGGCGATGGCGGTCTTGTTCTTCTCGCTGATGATCCTCACCCCGGTGGCCACCGCCGGAGACAGCGCCGCCGCGATGAAGGTCGCCGGATCGGAGGACCAGTCCACGATGTCGATCTTCTCGGAACCGAGGTTCTCCATGACGGCACGCACACGCGACCCTGCGGGACCGATCAGAGCCCCCTTCGGGTTTACCCCCTCGGTGTTGGCCCTGACCGCCACCTTCGTCCTCGCCCCCGCCTCGCGGGCGATGGCCATGATGGACACGGCGCCGGAGACCAGCTCGGGGACCTCACGCTCGAAAAGCCTGCGGACGAGTTCCGGATGGGAACGGGATACGACGATCTCCGGCCCTCGGATCCCGCGCGCGACGTTGACGACGTACACCCTCAGCCGCTCGCCGTGTCTGTACTGCTCGTGCGGGACCTGCTCCCGCCGTGGGAGGATGGCCTCCACATCGCCGACTGCCACGTGGACGTTGGCCGGATCCTTGGCGTCCTGCTGGACGACCCCGGTGATGAGCTTGCCTTTCTGCCCCGAGAAGGCACCGAAGACGCGCTCATCCTCCGCCTGCCTGAACAGCTGGGAAAGCACCTGCCGCGCCGTGGACGCCGCGACGCGGCCGAAGTCATGCGGCGTGTCGTCGTACTCCTCGCCAAGGACGGGCGCGGGATGCGGGTCGTCCGGGGTGGGCGTCCCGGGCTTCTCGTCGCGCGTCCAGACGGTGAAGGTGCCCGCCTTCTCGTCAAGCTCGACGCGGGCATGCCGGGCGTTGCGCTTCGTCTTCATGTAGGCGAGACGCAGGGCCTCCGACAGCGCCGCATCCAAGGTCTCGGGATCGATGCCCTGCTCGGAGGCAAGCTGATGGATCCCCGTCAGGTCAAGTTCCATGCCGCAAGACCTCCTGTGAAGTTATTCCGGGTCTGCGCCCGGCAGTCATAGTCATCGTTTACTGTAGGGGGCCATGCAGACAAGGCGTTCGACGGCGGATCCGTCCCGACCGTCGGTTCCCGCCACGTGGGGACGCCGAAGGTGTCGGTCCGTGACCAGCCGCCACCGACCGACCAGCATCCCACGACTGTTCGCCGTCATCGCTGTCCTTCTGCTCGTCATCCTCCCCTCCTCATGCGCCGTCCCGAGGATTTCGGGTGGTCTTGGAGCCGAACGACGCATCAGCAGCTGCGATGCCGCCGACCTCGCGGCGGCCCAGGCGATGACGCGCATGACCGGAAGAGGTCCGCTGTCCCTGCGTTTTCTCGCGGCGCGAGAGGGCGCATCCCTGTGGTCTTCCGTGGCTGCGGGCTGCCCGACGCGCTTCGCCGAAGGCGTCATGCATATGGTGCAGGCGTTGCGACTGGAGTCCTCGCTGGCGACGATTCTCGGGCAGGACGCGCCGGCCATGCCGACGGTGGACACGACGGCCGTCTCCTTGCTGGACATCAGCCACAAGGCCCTGGCCTCCATGTCCCTGGCCGAGGACCGTGCCGGCTTCGTCATAGGCGTCCTTGCGGCCCGGAGCGTCGCCGGCGCCACCCTTGCGCTCAGCGACTTCCATCGCTCGCTCGGCCAGCGTCTGGCCTCGGCGACAACCAAGGCCGATGACAGACGTCGCCAGTTCTATGACGTCACGACGCTGCTGTCCCATCCCACGCAGGTCGTGGACTCCTCGACCGGGCTCGAGGTCCCCACCGTCTCCCTTGCCGAGGTGGACTGCGCCCGGGGCATCGCCGACGAGGTGACGACGACAACGGATGGCGTGACGGACGCCAGCGTCCTGTCGACGCTGTCCTCTCTGGTCGCCACGCATCTTGTCCGGGGACTGGACCTCGGATACCCCCCTCTGGACTCCGCTCTGCTGTCCTGAGACCGCACTCGGGCGCGAGGTGCACGACCCGGCCCACGCAGCACCCGGCGTCAGACCGCCCATGCGTCCGACGCCCTTCCGCTTCCAATCCGAGGGAACGGGAAGCCATCGGAAAGGGGATCGGAACGCCCCCGGAGCCCCTCTTTCGCGGATGAGGCGAGCGTCACGCCAGCCTAGTCATCGTCGTCATGCATAAAAACAACGGTCCCGGAACCATTGGAAAACCAACGATTCCGGGACATATGCGGATGAGGCGAGATTCGAACTCGCGGAGGATTGCTCCTCACACGCTTTCGAGGCGTGCTCCTTAGACCGCTCGGACACCCATCCATGTCGCTCTGAGGCAACTCGCCCAGTATAGGAACAACGTCCCGGGGGCGCAAGCCGCCGAGTGGCGGAACACGTCATACAGGCGCAGACGCATCCGCAGTCCGCGCCCTGGCCCATGGAACGGTCCCCGGACCACGGCCGGCATCCCTAGGGCCGCTGCTCGTGCACCGAGGCGTTGACCCACTGGTCCTGCGTGACCGACGCCCCCGAGAAGATCCCGATGTCCAGCATGCAGTCGCGGTAGTCGCGTCCGTGGGCGATGGTGATGTAGTCGTCATCCACCATGCGGTTATGCGTGGGGTCGAGACCGATCCACCGGTTCCCCTCGTACACCTCCACCCAGGCATGCGTGGCCCCCTCGCCGCCCAGCAGACCGGCGATGTACCGGACCGTCAGACCCACATGCCGGCATGCCGCCAGCATGACGTGGGCATAGTCCTGGCACACACCCTGCCGCTGGGCAAGCGCCTGCTCGGCGGTGGTGCGGATGGTCGTGGCCCCAGGCGCATAGGTGAACGCGTGGAACACCTCGTCCATGACCTCCCGCGCGGCCGCGGAGGGGGCAGGATCCTCGCCGAGCAGACGCACGCGTCCTTTGCACGTCTCGATGAAGTCGGACAGCACGGGTCCGGGGATCGTCAGGGCCGAATCGAAACGGTACAGAGGCTTGTACGCCTCCGGCTTGACGTGCTCGTTGTCGACGAAGGCGATGCCCGTCACCGAGTAGTTGAAGGAGTCGTGGGGCTGGGGGATGTACCCGGTCATGACCACCGAATCGAAGGAGTCGACGGTGCTGTCAAGCTCGACCTTCGGGTCGATGTGGACCTGGACGTCGACGACCTGCTGACGCGGTCCCGTCGCCGGAACGCATCGCAACTGGAAGCGATGGTCGGTGACGGGCGAGCTGAAGCGCAGCTTCATCTCGTAATCGAACACGAGTTTCTTCACGTCGTCTCCTGCATCGAATCCATTCCGCAGGCGCACGGGGACTGTGACGATGGTTCTCGCACCCCACGCCTCTCGGACACGGTTCACGATAGCATCATCATCCCCTGTGCGCCGCCGGAGAGACGATTCACGGACGCAGCGCGTCCATGTTCATCGCGTTGAGCATCCCCGTGTCCTTCACCTCGGCCGTGGCCATGCGAGCGCTGAAGTCGTCGAGCACATGCCCCAGGTCTCCCCCCAGGTCCTTGTAGCCTCGCGTCGGCAGCTGCCCGACCAGCCAGCGCAGACCATCGGCGAAGCACTGGGGCATGGGCAGCCCCTCGAGGGGGACGGCGTGGTTGACCAGCTTGCGCAGAGGCTCCCTGAGGTCGTCGGCCGGCAGCCCGAAACGCGTGTACAGGTCGATCCGTTCGATGTATTTGCCGACGAAGATGAAGGATTTGAGCATCATATCCGTGGGCGAGTCCTCCACGCCTCCCCAGAACGCGAGGATGTTGTCGTTGATGTCGCGCTGCTTGTAGATGTCCTCGGCGTTCGCCGCACGGCTCGCCGCGTCGGTGATGTTCGTCAGTGCGAGCTCGATGTACTGCAGGAGGCGCGAGCTGAGCTCCGGACGAAGGATGACCGCATTGCGGAAGGCCGCGAGGATGGAGCTGCGCACGGAGTCCTGGTTGCCGGCGTCATACAGGAAGCTTTCGATGAAGGCGTCGAAGTCCTCGAAGTCCTCCGGCAGGTCCAGAGCCCTGGCGAAGGGACGGAAGGCGTCCACGTCGGTGTCCATCACCCGATCGTAGAAGGGGAAGAAATGCCGCAGAGTGGTGTACACGCGTTCCGTGTACCGCCCAAGCCAGTAGAAGTTGTCGGCCTTCGAGGCGGTGACGAGCGCCGCGGGACGATGGCGGAACCTCGCGATGACCGTCGTGGCCTCGCGCTCCTGCTCGTCCTGCCTCGATCCCTCTGGCGGCGCCAGCACCCAGGTGTCCTTGAACCCGCCGCCCTGGGAGGAGTTGACGATCATCCTGCCGGGGACGGCGGCGTAGCGAGTCAGTCCCGAATACCACACATGCGTGTTCTTCCCGGTGACGACGAAGGCGCGCAGATCGCATTTGCGAGGGCTCATGACCCCGGTCTTCGGATCGACCACATCGATGTCGCGGAAGGAGATGACCTCCTGGGCGATGAAGCGTCGGGGCTCGGCGACGATCCTATCGGCCAGCTCCCGTCTGCCCGCCGCATCCAGACTTGATCCGAAGACCACGCCGTATCCGCCGGCCTCGGCGACGTCCTTGATGACCAGCTCCCCCAGCCGGTCGAGGACGACCTTCCGATCCTTCTCGAACATGGGCATATAGGTAGGCGCGTTATGGAGGATGGGCTCCTCGTGCAGGTAGTAGCGGATCATCTTCGGCACGAAATAGTAGATGGCCTTGTCGTCGGCCACGCCGTTGCCGGGGGCGTTGACGATGGCCACATTCCCCGCCCGATACGCTCCGAGGATGCCCGGTACGCCGATCACGGAGTCGGGGTTGAAGGCGAAGGGGTCGAGATACTCGTCGGAAATCCGGCGGTACACGACACCCACGCGATGGCGGCGCCCCGCGTAGTCGAGGAAGAACACCTTGTTGTCCACGACCTCGAGATCCTCGGGAAAAGCCAGCACGGAACCGGTCTTCTCGGCGAGATACGCGTGTTCGAAGAACGCCGAATTGTACCGTCCGGGGGTAAGGACGACGGCGATGCCCTCGGTGGAGACGAAGTCCATGGACTTGCGCAGCAGCCGCGGATACTCACGATTGTCGCGTACGCGCACGTCGCGGAACAGCCTAGGGCAGATGCGCCGCTCGATGTCCCTGACGAACAACGGATAGCTCGCTCCGGAGGGGATGCGCAGGTTGTCCTCCAGCACCCACCACGCCCCGTCCTCCCCCTGGACGAGATCCTCTCCGGCGATATGGGCGAACACTCCTCCGGGAGGCGTGACTCCGTTGACCTGGGGGAAGTACCCGACGCAGGTGTACACGTACTCCTCGGGGATGACGCCGTCGTGAACGATGCGCTTGTCGGAGTAGACATCCCGAAGATAGGCGTTCAGGGCGTTCACGCGCTGCTTGAGCCCGGCTTCGAGACGGTCGAACTCCTCCGATTCGATGACTCGCGGCACCGGATCATAGGGGAAGAGACGGTCATGGTAGGTGCCATCCTTGTAGATTCCGAAGCGCACCCCGTTGCGGCTGAGCTCGCGGTTGATGGCCTCACGCCTGTTGACCAGTTCCCTCGCGAGCTTCTGCGCGGCCGACTCGATCATCGTCCGGGCCTCCTTCCCCTTGCGGATGCTGCGACGGTACCACAGTCCGTCGCGGTTATGGTTCACACTAGGCAGCCGCGATTACCGTCCGGGCCGATGTTTGTTACATGTCGTGACCGCTGGGGAGGACGATGCCGTCAATCCGCCCACGCTCGCCGGGCCGAGGGGCGGGTCCCTCAGCATGATGAAACCTCCCGCAGGTCGGCGGCATCAGAGCTCCTCGGGCGTGCGACGCGCTCTGATGGCATGGGCGCGGGCGGCCAGCTCTCCGTCGGGGGGGTAGGACACGGATTCGAGCGTGAGGCCGAAGGCCGGTGCAGGCCCGGTGAAACCCTCGCGAAGCGGTACGGCGATCTTCCCCGCCATCCATTCGGGGGTTCTGTCGTGCCTGCCGACCTTGAGACAGGCTCCAACGAGGCACCGCACCATGTTGCGGGCGAAAGCGTCGGCGACGATGGTGAAGCGCAGCAGCCCGGATTCGATGGGGGGAACGGAAGACCCACCCGAACGGTCATCGCGGCGCACGGCATCCATGGACGCGGCCGAGGCGGCGGACACCCGACTCCATCCGGCGCATATCACGCGTCGGATGGTCGTTCCCCCGGGATTCGGTATGGCGAAGGACCCGAAGTCATGAAGACCCGGAATGAAGCGGCAGGCCTGGTTCATCGCATCAAGGTCGAGAGGGGCGCCCACCGGAAGCACGATTCCGCGGAGCCGAGGATCAACGAATCCCTCTCCCACCCTGTACACATAGGTACGATCAAGCGCGGAGAAACGGGCGTCGAACCCGTCGGGGGCGACCGTCACGCCCCGAATGCGGACGGAGGGCGGAAGCAGATGATTGAGTCTGCGCTCGAGAGCAGCCGGAGGATCGACGGCCATATGCCCCACGCAACGGGAAAGGACGTCCGGATCCACATCGACGTGGCAGACCTGGTGGGATGCATGGACGCCGGCATCGGTCCGGCCGGCGACGACGAGACGGGGACGTGCCTCACTGTCGTGGATCCGCAGCACGCGAGACAGAGCATCCTCGATGACGCCCTGGACCGTGGGGATGCCGGGCTGACGCGCCCATCCATGGAAATCCGACCCGTCATACGCCAGATCGATGCGCAGCCTCATGCCTTCACCTCACGTTCATGTCACGCAGCCAGTCGCTCAACCGGCAGCCTGCCACGCGGCGCTGATGCAGAAGCCCGGCGGCCTGGGCGCGAAACGCCCCCAACGAGGGGACGCCCCGCCCCGCCCTCGCGAACAAGGGCAGGACGGGGCGTCCGGAAGGAATGCCGGGTATCACTCGGACTTGGCGGCGGCCTCATCAGCAGTCTTGGCCTCGTCGGCGACGTCGGCGTCCTCCTCCGCGGACTTCTCCGAGGAATCGGCGTCCTCGGCGACCTCGTTCAGGTCAATCGCGGCCTTGTCGGCCTCCTTGACGTCCGTATCGGATCCGTTTGCGGCGACGGCCTCGGCGACCGCGGCCTGGGCCGCGCCTTCGGCGATGGCGGCATCGGCGGCGGCCGCCACCTCTGCCGCATCATCCTTGGCGGCGGTCTTCGTCGCGGCCTCGGCCTCGGCGACCGCGGCCTTCCCGGCACTCAGGGGCCCCTCAACGAGCTCGATGATGGCGCGAGGTGCTGAGTCGCCCCTGCGGGGGGCGATCTTCACGATGCGGGTGTATCCACCCTCACGCTGCTCCATCTGCTCCGCGACGTCCGTGAACAGGGTGTGGACGACCGACTTGTTGCGGATGACCCGCATGACCCGCCGACGCGAATGCAGGTCTCCGCGCTTGGCGAAGGTGACCAGCCGCTCGGCCAGGGGACGAAGGCGCTTGGCCTTGGGCAGCGTCGTCGTGATATGCCCGTTCTGGAACAGGCTTGTCGCCATGTTCGCGAGCATGAGGCGCTCATGCGCGGGCGATGAGGCCAGGCGCGGGCCCTTCTTGGGTGTAGGCATGATGTGTTCTCCTTAAGGCCCTCATCGGGTGGGCATAGGCCCGAACATCCGGTGGAGGCTGTGGTTGCGGTGGTGTCCTACTCGTCCTCGGGCGAGAAGAAGGTGCCACCTTCCAGATTGTTGGTGTCGAAGCCGAGCGGCGAGCTCTTCAGGGACAGCCCCATGGTCTGGAGCTTCTCCTTGACCTCGTCGATGGACTTCATTCCGAAGTTGCGGATGTCCAGCAGATCCTGCTCGGTGTGGGCGATGAGCTCCCCCACCGTGTGGATGCCCTCGCGCTTGAGGCAGTTGTAGCTGCGCTGCGTGAGGTTCAGATCCTCGATGGGCACGGACATCTCGGGATTCGCGGGCTCGCTGACGGGAGCGGGTCCGACCTCGACGCCTTCTGCCTGGACGTTGAGCTCACGGCACAGGCCGAACAGCTCGACGAGGGTCGAACCGGCTGACGCAACGGCGTCACGCGGGGTGATGGCGGGCTTCGTCTCGACGTCGAGGATCAGCTTGTCGAAATCGGTGCGCTGTTCGACGCGCGTCGCCTCGACCTTGTAGGTGACCTTGAGCACGGGCGAGTAGATCGAATCGACCGGGATGCGCCCGATCTCGTCGTTGTCCTGCTTGTTCATCTGGGCGGGGACATAGCCGCGTCCGCGCTCGACGGTGAACTCGATCTCGAGCTCCCCGTCCTCGGCGAGGGTCGCGATGTGCAGGTCAGGATTGGCGATCGTCACGCCGGCCGGCGGGGTGATGTCTCCGGCTGTGACATCACCCTTCCCGGACTTGCGCAGATACATGACGACCGGCTCGTCGTACTCGCTGGTCAGAACGATGCCCTTGATGTTCAGGAGGATCTCGGTGACGTCCTCGACGACCCCGGGAAGCGTGGCGAACTCATGCAGCGCTCCCGAGATCCTCACGGATGTCACGGCGGCGCCGGGAATGGAGCTCAGCAGGGTGCGACGCAGGGAATTACCCAGCGTGTAGCCGAACCCGGGCTCGAGCGGCTCGAACACGAACCGTGAACGCTGCGGGGTGAGAGACTCCTCCGTCAGTGTCGGACGCTGTGCTATAAGCACGGTGATATCCTTTCAGCCTCGGTCCGATGGTGCACGCATCGGCCCTCGGCACGGTGGATGGGTTGGTGACGTGCGCTCAGACGCGACGACGCTTCGGCGGACGGACGCCGTTATGCGCCTGCGGGGTGACGTCGGTGATCGAACCGACCTCGAGCCCGGCCGACTGCAGGGATCGGATGGCGGTCTCGCGACCGGAGCCGGGGCCCTTGACGAAGACATCGACCTTCTTGACGCCATGCTCCATCGCCTTGCGCGCCGCCGACTCGGCCGCCATGCCAGCGGCGTAGGGGGTCGACTTGCGCGACCCCTTGAAGCCGACGTCACCGCCGGAAGCCCAGGAGACGACAGCTCCCGAGGGATCCGTGATGGAGATGATGGTGTTGTTGAACGTTGACTTGATATGCGCCTGTCCGACCGGCACCGACTTGCGGTCCCGGCGCCGCGGCTTGCGCGCCGCCTGCTTGACGGCCTGCTTGGTAGCTGGCATTGACCCTCGTTTCCTCGCTTTCGACCAGTTCCATGCCCGGACGATGGAGTGTTATCCCCGTGGTCCGGACTATGCCACCGCTACTTGGTGGCCTTCTTCTTTCCGGCCACCGTGCGCTTCGGCCCCTTGCGGGTGCGCGCATTGGTCTTCGTCCTCTGGCCGCGGACGGGAAGGCCGCGACGATGACGCTGACCCTGATAGCAGTTGATCTGAATCTTGCGGCGGATATCCGCGTCGATCTCCCTGCGCAGGTCGCCCTCGATCTTGTAATGGGACTCGAGATAGTCGCGCAGCGTGATGAGCTGCTCGTCCGTCAGGTCCTTCACACGGATGTCCGGGCTGACGCCGGTCTCCGCGAGGGTCTGCTTGGCACGAGTACGCCCCACTCCGAAGATGTAGGTGAGGGCTATCTCGATGCGCTTGTCATTGGGGATGTCGACTCCGGCAAGACGTGCCATTGCCATTCCTTCTATGCTTCGCAGGTCGTACGCCGAGTCGTCCGTTTCCGGCCCGGGCCTGCGTCCCGGGGTTCAGCCTGTGGCTGTGACTCAGCGCCTATCGTTGCCGCTGGGATCCGATCAGCCCTGGCGCTGCTTGTGGCGCGGGTTGGTGCAGATCACCATGACGCGGCCGTGGCGGCGGATCACGCGGCAGTTCTCGCAGATCCTCTTCACGCTGGGGCTAACCTTCATGGTTTTCCTTGCCTTTACTTGTAACGGTACGTAATGCGTCCGCGGTTCAGGTCGTAGGGGCTCATTTCCAGCACCACGCGATCCTGCGGCAGGATGCGAATGTAGTTCTTTCGCATCTTGCCGGAAATGGTGGCGAGAACGATGTGCTTGTTCTCCAGTTCCACGCGAAACATCGCGTTGGGCAGCGCTTCCACCACCCGACCTTCGACTTCGATCACACCGTCTTTAGCCATGGGCCTCGTTCCGTTCCTCGGAGAATTACATGACATGCCCGAAGACACACCAAATTGCAAGTCTATATCATTCAGACATCGGAACCCACGGCGTGTCGCGGATTCCGTCGCGTCGCGCCAACCAGAATCCGATGCCCGCGCATCAGCGATGCATCAGCCAAGCAGGCCGATGATCGTCTTACTGATGGAGTCGACGTCGCCGGAGCCGTCGACGCTGACGAGCTGCCCACGGTCACGGTAGACGTCAAGCAGCGGCGCGGTCTCACGCTCATAGGTGTCGAGCCGCCGCGCGATGGCATCGGGAGTGTCGTCCGACCGTCCCTCAACCTTCGCCCGCCGACTCATTCGGGCGAGCAGCACGTCACGGTCGGCATGAAGCGCCACGACCTTGTCAAGCGGCGTACCGAGACCCTTGAGCATGGAGTCCAAGGCATCGACCTGCGAGGCGTTCCTCGGATACCCGTCCAGGATCCATCCCCCGGCCGCGTCGTCCTTCGCGAGCCGGTCGCGCACGATGGAGTTGGTCAGCTCGTCGGGGACGAGCTCGCCGCGGTCGATATAGGCCTGTGCCTTGACTCCCAGAGGCGTGTGGTTCTTCAGGTTGTAGCGGAAGATGTCGCCTGTGGAGATGGCGGGGATGCCGTAATGCGTGCTGAGCAGAGCCGCCTGCGTGCCCTTGCCCACGCCCTGGGGGCCCATGATGAGAAGTCTCATCGGTGCGAATGCCTTTCTGCTATTTGTGTCCTATTTGCCCTCGACATGCGAGGTGTTCTCGAAGAGGAAGCCAGTGTACTGGAACTGCTCCGTCTGGGCCTTGGCCTGGCGGAGGGTGTCGAGCCCGACCCCCGCGATGATGAGGATCGTGGTGCCGCCGAAGGGCAGACTGTAGTTGAGCTTGAGCGCCATGATCAGCACCGTGGGGATGAGTGCCACGAAGAGCAGATAGACGGCGCCCACCGTGTTGAGACGGTTCATGACGTAGGTGAGGTATCTGCTGGTCGCGTTGCCGGCGCGGATGCCGGGGATGAACCCGCCGTACTGCTTCATGTTGTCGGCCGTCTCGTCCGGGTTGAAGGTGATCGACGTGTAGAAGAAGCAGAAGAACACGATCATCAGCGAGTACAGCGCGATGTACCACACGGAGGTGGTGTCCGCGAGATTGGTGTTGATCCAGCTCACCCAGCTCTGGCTGCTGCTGCCGAACTGCGCGATAAGCGTCGGAATCGCGAGGATCGAGGAGGCGAAGATCGGCGGGATGACGCCGCTCATGTTGATCTTCAGCGGCAGGTACGTCGAGGATCCGCCGTACATCTTCCTGCCGATCATCCTTCTCGTGTACTGCACGGGGATGCGACGCTGGCAGAGCTCCACGAAGTCGACGAAGATGAGGATGACGAGAAGGACGCCGGTGACGATGCCGAACTTCGTCCAGTCGCCGTTCTTGCCCGTGGTCCCCCAGCCGATCTCCCAGAGCTTGGGCAGGAAGCCCGAGCAGATCGACATGAAGATGAGCACGGACATGCCCTGTCCTATGCCCTTGTCGGTGATGAGCTCGGCCATCCACATGATGAGGCCCGTGCCCCCGGTCATGACGAGAATCATGACGATGAGGTTCCATGCGGAGCCATCGGGGATCACCTGCGAGCACTGGTAGTTGAACAGCGCTCCGGACCGGGCCGTGACGAGGATCGTGGTGGACTGCAGCACCGCGAGGCCTATGGTCAGGTACCGGGTGTACTGGGTGAGCTTCGTCTCCCCCGACTGGCCCTCCTTGTGGAGAGCCTCGAAGCGAGGGATGACGACGCGAAGCAGCTGGACGACGATGGACGCGGTGATGTAGGGCATGACGCCGAGCGCGAAGATCGACAGCTGCAGCATGGCACCGCCGGAGAACAGGTTGACGAGTCCGACGAAGTTCTCGGAGCTCGTCGTCACCGTGCTCACGCACTTCTGGACCACCGAATAGTCGACGCCGGGCGTCGGGATGAACGATCCTATCCGATAGATGATGATGATGCCGAGCACGAAGAGGATCTTCCTGCGAAGCTCCTTCGTCCTCAGCGCCTGGATTAACGTCCTCACCTTGGGGTTTCCTCCCTATGTCTGCGCATGAGCGCGGATGCACGACCCGGACCATCGGTCCGTCGACCACCGATGAACGACTCTACCGTAGCGCTTCTACCTCGAGTCCATCGCCATGCCAGCCCGATGCGGAGTTCCATGCGGCAATGGCCCGATGATACGCGGCAGGCCCTCCCCGATGCCTCGGGGAGGGCCTGACCGTGACGTCTGCATCCGGGGCTGGCGGTCGTCCCGGACTCAGTCCTGAGCGACCGAACCGCCCGCGGCCTGAATCTTCGACAGCGCCGAGGCCGAAGCCGTGACGCCGTGCAAAGCGAAAGCGGCCTTCGCGTCGCCGTCGCCGAGCACCTTGACCGGATACCCGGGTCGCACTGCGCCCTTGGCGACGAGCGTCTCGACGGTGATGTCTCCGCCGTCAGGGAACAGCTCCGACAGCGTGGACACGTTGACGACCTGGAACTCCTTCTTGAAGGGGTTCCTGAAGCCGCGAAGCTTGGGAAGCCTCATGTACAGGGGAAGCTGTCCGCCTTCGAAGCCCGGGCGCACCTGATAGCGCTTCTTGGTGCCCTTGGCTCCGCGGCCCGAGGTCTTCCCCTTGGAACCCTCTCCGCGACCGACGCGGATGCGGTCCTTCTTCGACCCGGGTGCCGGATGCAGGTCATGCATCTGGAGAATCTCGGAATCATTGCTGGCCATGTCAGTCGACCTCCTCAACGGTGACGAGATGCCGGACGACATCGACGAGACCGCGATTGGCGGGCGTGTCCTCACGGACGACGCTGTGTCCGATGCGGTGCAGACCAAGCGTCTGCACGGTGGCGCGCTGGCGCGGCGTCGAATTGACGATGCCGTGAACCAGGGTGACCTTGATGTTCGCCATCACTCACCATCCTTCGCTTCGGCGGCCTTGGCGGCGGCCTCCTCGCGTGCCTTGCGAGCCTCGGCGATGCCTTCGGCTCGTGCACGCAGCAGGGAGTCGGGAGCGACCTCGTCGATGGCGATGCCACGACGGGCCGCGATCTCCTCGGGCTCCTCGAGCTTCTTCAAGGCGTCGACGGTCGCACGGACGACGTTCACCGCGGTGGGCGAACCCATCGACTTGGTGAGGATGTCGCTGATGCCGGCGCACTCCATGACGGCGCGAA
>CALEGL010000185.1 GCA_937876495.1 uncultured Bifidobacterium sp. | reverse complement strand
TTTTCGCGCGTCGCGGAGGTTCGTCATGAAGGGGACACGCTGCGGGGTCCCGCTATGCGGGCGGCGTCCTGCGGGCATGTGGGACACGCATACGGGACGCCGTTCGGATGGCGGGACATGGTCGTCCGTCCCCGTGTGCGCCTTCCATCTGTGGGTCCTGGACAACGGCGGCAGTCTGGAGCTCCGGTACCGCGGCTGACGGGACCAGACATCCCGTTCGAGGCGCATGCGACTCCCGTCGTTCCCCCGTACGTTCACTCCGTCGCAGGGCGTTCCGTCGTCCGTGGCCGGGTGAACCGCCGTGCGGTCGGCCCATCCACGAAGCCGTCCCGTCGCGGGCCGGGAGACCCTCGGACATCGCATACCCGGAGAATGGAGGGTGCGTGTTCCCCTTTGCCATGGCGTCCGCGAAGCGATGTACTGGACGTGCTGCTTCTCAGGGTGTCAGGGATTCGCAGGGGGCGGAGCCGGACGGAAAAGGGCGATGACCGTCCGCGGAACATCGGTGCGAGCATATGCCGATGGCGAGCATATGCCGATGGCAGCGAACCGCTGAACCGTCGACCGTGGCCGGAGGGGATTCACCGACGCGCCACACCACGTCGACGCGGATGAGGGAAGGCAACGCCCGTCATCCCTCTCGCCGTCCGGCCCGTGCCGGGCGTCCGTCCTATTCCAGATGCCGGTCGTCGAGGTCGCCCGGGGCGAGTCCCAGCACCCGCTCTATATCCGCCGGCGAGGCGTCGTAGTCAAGTCCCACGTCATGCAGATGCCACACCATCTTGCCCATCACGGCCTCGAGATGGTCGTAGGCGGTCTTCGGGGAGATATGCAGGCGTCTCGCCACCGACTGCCAGGACTCTCCCCGGGCACGGGCGTTGAGCACCTGGATCTGCCTGTCGGTGAGGTCGGGAAGCCGATCGCGTCTGGCCAGAAGCTCGGCGAGACCGACCATGGACCTCGGCACGACCGGCCGCCCGGTGGCCGCCTGCAGAAAGCCGCGGAGGTTCTCGTCCAGCGGATCCGATTTCCTCACCAGCCCGATGGCGCCGGCGACGAAGCATCGCGCGAGGACGAGAAGACGGCGCTCGTCGGTGTAGAGGCACACCCGGCTGCGCTGGGAGAGACGATGCACGGCCTCCGGGCCCTGAAGCACGCCCGAGGCGGCAACGCCCGTGTCCAGCATGAGATCGAGGACGATAAGATCCGTCCGGGGCGAATCGGCCATCTCGTCCTCCACGCTCGGATACGCGCCCACCACGTCCAGCTGAGGGTAGGCAAGAGCGAACGTGCCCCGTGTCTGCGTCTCGTCGTCGATGACGACGATCCGGGGACGGCCCGGATCGTCGGACGTCTCGGAATCGCGTTCCCCGGAGGATTCGAAGCCGTTCGCTCCCGGACCCTCCCGTCCCTGGCCGATGGCTGTCACCCTTTCACAGTACCGCGCCGGGGGTCGGCGGGCCGCGACTCGATGGACACGCTCGTCCCCTCCCCCGGTCTGGACTCGATGTCCACCGCCAGTCCCTCGGCGGTCAGCGGCTCGAGGACCTGATGACGCAGCCCGAACCCCAGCGGAACCTTCCGGGTGTCGAAGCCGACGCCGTCGTCGGCCACGGAGACCTCCCACCAATCGCCATGGTCCTCGGCATGGATGGTGACCTCCGAGGCATGCGCATGGAACTCGACGTTGTACAGCACCGTGATGAGCGCCATCTGCACGGCCATGGCCTGGTGCAGGGGAAGCGTGACATGCCTGCCCAGAAGGTCGTTGACCTCCAGGGGCAGCTGTCCGAACCCCGCGGCCGCCTCGTCCACGACCTCGCCCAGCGCCCTCGTCCCAGGCCCCGTCGCCGCCTCCATCGTCATCGCCGCCCTGAGACGCGAGGCCTCCCGAGCCGCCTGCATCCTCAGAGGAGCCAGGAGGGTCGGGGGGATGTCGTCACGCGACAGCCGGGCAAGAAGCCCGCTGGCATTGTGCATGTGGAACAGATAGCGGTCCAGACGCAGCTGGCCGGCAAGACGCACGGCGTCGGCATGGGACCTTTCCACCTGGTCGGCCATATGACGGGCGACGTCGAGGATGATGACGGCGGCCACGACGAAGACGAGATAGCTCACGCCGTTCATCACGACGGACAGGACGAGACCGGTGTTCCCGGGAAGCACGACCGCGACGTAAATCCCGGCGACGACCGCCCCCACGATCAGCGTCACGGGAACGGACGTGATCCACGCCGGAAGCGTGGCCACGGTGAGATCGGCGTTGGCGGGCGCCCAGACGTTCCAGTCGC
>CALEGL010000184.1 GCA_937876495.1 uncultured Bifidobacterium sp. | reverse complement strand
GCGGCCGGGGTGGGCGGACGCCGACCCTCCCGGGCGGGCCAGCGCCCGGTCCCTGGGCCGGAGGGGGGGGGGGTCCTGGCGGCGGGTCGCCATCCCCCAGGCCCTGCGTAAGGTCGGGCCCGGGCTGATGAACGATTTCATCTCCATGCAGAAGGACGTGGGCCTCATCTCGGTCCTCGGGGCGGTCGATGCCGTCCGCGCGGCGCAGATCGACGTGGCCCGTTCGTACAACTTCACCCCCTACGTGGTGGCGAGCCTCCTGTTCATCCTGCTCAGCGTCCCGTTCATCCTGCTCAACGACTGGTACTCAGACAGGCTGAGGCGACGCGAGCAGAGCGGAGGAACGGTATGACGGCGGTGCTGCGCGTCGAGAACGTGACGAAGTCCTTCGGTCGGACCCCTGTGCTCAGAGGCATCTCCTTCGACGTCAAAGAGCACGAGGTGGTGGCTCTGCTCGGCCCGTCGGGCTCCGGCAAGTCCACGCTGATGAAATGCATCAACCTTCTCGAACTCGTCGACGACGGGCGGATATGGCTGGGGGACACCGACATCACGGACCCGCGCGCCGACGCCGATGACATCCGGTCGCGCATCGGGGTGGTGTTCCAGCAGTTCAACCTGTTCCCCCATATGACGGTGATGAGGAACGTGACGCTGGGGGCCGTCAAGGTGCATCACTGGGACAGGCGGCGGGCGGAGGACAGGGCGAACTCCCTCCTGGCGCGGATCGGCATGAAGGACAAGGCCGGCGCGTATCCGGACCAGCTCTCGGGTGGCCAGCAGCAGCGCGTGGCCATCATCCGCGCGCTGATGACGAATCCCCGTCTTCTGCTTCTCGACGAGATAACCTCCGCCCTCGACCCCATGCTCGTCGGCGAGGTGCTGGACATGGTCTCCGAACTCAGGTCGCAGGGAACCACCATTCTCATGGCGACGCACGAGATGGGGTTCGCGCACGACGCCGCCAACCGGGTGCTTCTTCTGCGTCACGGGACCATCGCCGAAAACGGGACGCCCCAGGAGGTCATGGACGAATCCGCCGACCCGGAGACGCGCGAGTTCTTCCGACACTTCCGTCGGTGACGCGTCCCCGGTCACGCGCGGTTCCCCGGTCACGCGCCCGGGGACGCTCCTCGAGCCGCATCCGCGGGTTCCGGGATCAGCCCTGCGTTGGGGCGTCCGCCGCGCCCGGCGCGTCGACGACGCTTAGGGTCCGGCGGACGTAGTCGTCCAGGGCCTTGCGGAGCTCCTCGGAGGACGCGTAGCGGACCTGCTGATGCAGATAGGCGACGAATTCGACGCGCACCCGGTGCCCATAGAGATGAAGCCATTCGTCGGTGATGGCGTACGCCTCGACGACGCGGTCGCGCATACCGGTTATCGCGCTGTAGGTCGGCTTCGTGCCGATGGAGATGGCCGACGGCCATCGATGCTGGCCCTCGTGCCCGTTTCCGTCCCTCTTCTCCGAATCCGCGTTACCCGCCGGATTCTCCCCCTCCGCCGGATTCTCCTCGTCTGATGCAGGAATCGGGCCCTCGTCGACGAGCCAGCCGGCGTACACGCCGTCCGCGGGAAGATACCCCTCGATGTCGGGGGCGAGATTGGCCGTCGGGAATCCCAGCGTACGCCCGCGCTGCTCGCCGTGGACGACCTCGGCCTCGATGCCATGGACGGCGCCGAGGATGGCGTTGGCCTCGCCGATGCGTCCCTGCGAGAGCAGATACCGCACGTTGGAGGAGCTCCACACCCTCACCCGTCGGGCCTGATGACGCTTGCTCCACGCCCGCAGCTGCGCCCGTGTCATCCCCTCCGTGGGATCGCGGGGCTCGCCGTCCCCGCCGTCCAGCGTCGGAACGGAATCCGACGGCACGCGGACGTATCCAGGCCCTCTGTCGTCGACGACGTCGAGCTCGAAGACCCGTGTGGCGTCGGCCAGAGCGGCGATGGCCTCGACCGTCCCCGAGCGTCCCGCCCCCATGGCGGCGTCGGCTCCGAGAACGAGATGGCGCATGCCCAGACGACCCACCATGCGCCCCAGGAAGAATCTGTAGGACCTGGAGGCGAAGGCCAGCGTATAACGCACGACGAGCACGCGGTCGATTCCGAGCTCCCGCATCACCCTCAGACGCTGCGACACCGACGTGAGTCGCTCCGTGTCGGGCGTGGACGCATCAAGTTCGGCCCCGTTGTGGGACCCGGCGTATCGATGAACGAGACCGGGACGGGGATCGAACATGACGACGACGGACAGGGCGTTCTCCTGGCGTGCAAGCTCGACGACGCGGCGGATCACCGTGCGATGACCCCTGTGCATGCCGTCGAACACCCCCACCGTGAGCACGCTGCGTCTGTCGGCGCTCAGGGTCGGCCAGTCCACATCCCCCTGTGCATCAGGGGTCAGTCGCGTGACGATCATCGTCCCTCTCCTTCGTCGACGTTCTCCGATGTCGGTGCGCAGTCCCCTCCCCGGGATCCTGCACCCGCGGGGAACACCACCACGGGTCTCACTCCGTCATCCTTCGGCTCCACGAGGGCGACCAGATCGTCCGCGGCGAATAGCCCACCCCGGATGTCCATGCAAAGGGAGTCGGCTTCTTGTGCGACGGTATCCCGCCGATCGCCGTCGGCACGGGCGAGACTCAGAATGGCGGCCATCGGACCGGCGGACGTTCCACGCCGGCGAATCGTCCGCCCGAAGCGCAGATCGCGGGCCTCGACGTCATCCACGTGGAGAACGGGCATCAGACGAGCGGCGGCGGATGCCGGGGACAGAGCATGACGAATCAGTCCCTCCGCGTCATCGTTCATCCGGGCCACGGGAACGTCCCGCGTCACGCCATCGCGATGCCGCAGGGTGCGCATGGCGGTGGTGGCTCCCACGACGCAGGGTTCGGCGACGCCGAAGCCGCCCACCCGGACACGGCGCAGGGCGACGAGATGTCCTCCGACGCCAAGCAGACTCCCCAGATCCCGGGCCAGCGAACGGATGTAGGCGCCACTGGAGCAGTCCACGCTCACGTCGACGTCCATCACCGGGGTCGGGGACCCGGCGACCGTCACCGTTGCCGCCGTCGGCTCGCCGACGTCGAAGTGATGGATGTCGACCTCGCGGGGTTCGAGCACGAAATCCTCGCCGGCGCGGGCACGGTCGTAGGCAT
>CALEGL010000183.1 GCA_937876495.1 uncultured Bifidobacterium sp. | reverse complement strand
GCCAGACGCCTGCGCGCCGTGCGAATGTTCGGCCAGAAGCGGTTCCTGTCGAGCACCTGCACGCATTCGTCGGGATGGACGTCGTAGTCGTCGAGCAGCTCACGGACCCGACCGAGGCCTCCCAAGGCCTCGAACTCCGCGTCCGGCAGCAGCGACAGGTCGCAGGCCGTGCGCGCGGGGGCCGTGACCCGGCTGCCGGAGATGACCATGACGTCCCCGTCCGAGGTCTTCCTGTTGAACACGCGGATCCGCCGTCCATGCACCAGCGAGCGGAAATGCGAGTCGGAGACGATGTCGATGGTGTCGGGGAAAAGACCGCCCAGCCACACCCAGGCGGCGAGACCCATGCATGCCGCCGTGCCCGGCGGAAGCATCGTCCCCGCGATGGCGCCCCTGCCGGAGAGGGTGCGTGCGCGCACGCAGGTGTAGCCGCCCGTGCGATGGTCCAGGGTGCGGATGATGCCGTGCCGCGCCAGACGGCGCAGGCCCAGAGGGCCGGGCAGGCTGTCCGACATGACGAGCAGAGGCACCGGCGGGCGGGCGTGCTCCTGCCGCCCATGACGGGCGGAGTGGGCGGAGTGGGCCCGCGAGGATGTCGAGGCGTGCGGCGCGCCCTGTCCGTGGGGTGACGATCCGGGTCGTCCCGTGGGGTGCGAGGTGGTCGCGATCCGGCCGAGCACCCGCACCGTTCCGGCGCTCGGGGATATGGTTTCCTCTTTTCTCTGCTCCATGACGGCAGCGTAGGTCGGGGCCGCGGCGGCCGTCACCGTCGGCGTCGTGGAATGGGGATTTGTGGATGGCCGGCCGCGACTCCCGTCCGATACGCGTCCCCTCCCTCCCGTTCCCGATCCTCCGCATACCCCGGATGCGCCTTTCCGTGCGCCTTCGCGGGCGCCTCCTGCCGGTCCGCTGTCCCCGACGGGGCCGATAATCGGGAATCATGAGTCATATTCTCGTCAACGTCGCCTGGCCGTACGCCAACGGGCCCCGCCACATCGGCCATGTCGCGGGCTTCGGCGTGCCATCCGACGTCTACGCGCGCTACGAGCGCATGAAGGGCAACAAGGTGCTCATGGTGTCCGGCACCGACGAGCACGGGACGCCGATCCTCGTGGAGGCAGAGAAGGAAGGCGTCACCGCCCAGCAGCTCGCCGACCGCTACAACAGGGTCATCGCCAAGGACCTGTGCGACCTGGGGCTGAGCTACGACCTGTTCACCCGCACCACCACCGGCAACCACGAGAAGGTCGTCCAGGAGCTGTTCACCCAGTGTCTGAAGAACGGATACATCTACAAGGGCACCCAGAAGGTCGCCATCTCGCCGTCCACCGGGCGCACGCTGCCCGACCGCTACATCGAGGGCACCTGCCCCATCTGCGGGGCGGACGGCGCCCGCGGCGACCAGTGCGACAACTGCGGCAACGAGCTCGATCCCGACGAGCTCATCAACCCGGTGAGCAAGATCAACGGCGAGACCCCGCGATTCGAGGAGACCGAGCACTTCTTCCTCGACCTTCCCGCGCTCGCCGACGCCAACCTCGCCTGGCTGAAGACCCGCGAGGGATGGCGCACCAACGTCATCAACTTCTCGCTGGGCCTGTTCAGGGAGGTCCGCCCGCGCGCCATCACGCGCGACATCGACTGGGGCATCCCCGTGCCCGTCAAGGGGTGGATCGACAACCCCAACAAGAAGCTGTACGTATGGTTCGACGCCGTCATCGGCTATCTGTCGGCCTCCATCGAATGGGCCCGCCGCCAGGGCGACCCCGAGGCGTGGCGCGCCTGGTGGAACGACCCGGCGACCCCCGGCTACTACTTCATGGGCAAGGACAACATCACCTTCCATTCCCAGATCTGGCCCTCCGAGATGATCGCCTACAACGGCAAGGGCTCCAAGGGCGGCGAGACCGGGAAGCTCGGTCCGCTCAACCTGCCCGAGCAGGTGGTGGCCTCCGAGTTCATGACCATGGAGGGCAAGAAGTTCAGCTCCTCGCGGGGCATCGTCATCTACGTCAAGGACATCCTCTCGCGCTATCCGGTGGACGCCGTGCGCTACTACATCTCCGTGGCCGGGCCGGAAAGCTCCGACTCCGACTTCACCTGGTCGGAGTTCGTACGCCACAACAACGAGGAGCTGGCCTCCAGCTGGGGCAATCTCGTCAACCGGGTCGCCAATCTCATCAACCGCAATTTCGGCTCCATCCCGCCGCTGGACGAGGATTCCATGACCGGTGAGGACCGCGCCCTGCTCGAGCAGACCGCCGCGGCCTTCGACGTGGTCGGCGGGCTCATCGAACGCCATCACCAGAAGAACGCGCTGTCCGAGGCCATGCGGGTCGTCGGGGACATCAACAAGTACGTCTCCGCCACCGAGCCGTGGAAGATCAAGGACGACGAGGCGCGTCTCGGCACCGTGCTCCACGTGGCCGCGCAGGCCGTGTCGGATGCCAACCATCTGCTGGCGCCGTTCCTGCCGCATTCGGCGCAGAAGGTGTGGGAGGCCCTGGGCGGCACCGGCACGTTCTCGCCGCTGCCCCATATCGAGGAGGTCGAGGACCTCGACAGACCGGGATTCCACTATCCCATCATCACCGGCGACTACGAGCTGGGCCGCACGGTGCATCCGTGGACCAGCGAGCCTCTGGTCGCCGGGGCCCCCGTGCCCCAGGCGAAGCCAATCTTCGCGAAGATCCCCAAGGAGGCGGTCGACGAGGAGCTTGCCCGTTTCGAGACCCAGCTCGCCGAGCGTCAGACCGCCGAGAGGAGGAGGTTCGAGGAGGCCCGGGCTCGTCTGCGAAAGGGTTCCGGGGATTCCGCGGATTCCGAGAAGCCCAGGGATTCCAAGTCCGGAGATTCCAGGTCCGGGGATTCCGCGGACAAGGGGGAGTAGCCGGGCGACGTCCGCCGGGGTCACGGGGGTCGTCCGAACCCTGCGGCTGGTCCCGGGAACGGGCCGATGACATCCCCCTGCCGGCGCTTGATGAATCCGCGTGGCCCGGTGGGCGGTTCCCGTTCCCGGTGTGACGGCATCGGCACGATACCGACACCGGATTCTCAGGAAATTCTCAGGACATCGGAGCGATTCTTCAAGAATCCGCTGGTTATATCAGTCCCGTCAGCGGTTGAAGGCGATACGGAAACCGATGGCGAGGCTCCCAGCCGAACCCCATAACTGAACCCTTCTTCTCTCTTCTCCTGCCCGGTGGAATCCCCCTCCACCGGGCTTCTTCCTTCCCGGGCTTCTTCCTTCCGGGGCTTTCGGCACGACGGCCCCGGTGCGGGTCAGCGGGTTCACGCCCGGGACAGCGCAAAGTCCCTCATCAGCTCCAGCGCCCGGCGGCTCTCCTCGATCCAGGTCAGGCAGACGGGGAAGACGTGCCCGAGCGTCTGGTGGCGGGCCGTCTTCCAGTCATGCACCTCGAAATCGGAGTGCCGACGTGCCAGCGCGGCGGCGAGATCCAGCGTCTCCGACTCGAGGAAGTCGTCGCTGCTCGTCGTGAGCATCAGCGGGGGAAGATTCGTGGACTTCACCAGACCCTGCGGAGTGAGCCATCTCTGCGCGTCGTCGAGACCGGCGAAGAAGTCCTCGCCCACCGTGCCCTTGAGCGAGGTGTATGCGCGGTGACGTCCGGTGCCGGGGGCTCCGTTGCGGGACAGGTCATAGACGCCGGAGACCAGCACTCCGCCCGAGAATCCGAGTCCCGAGGCCTTGCGGACCCCGAAGGCGTGGGCGGCGTCCGGGGAGGACTCGATGGCGAGGGTGAGCAGCGCCAGGGCCGCGCCGGCGGAGTCCCCGGTGAGGAACACGGCCGACGGGTCGAGCGGATGCTCCTCGAGATGGGTCTTCACCCACTGCAGCGCCGACTGGATGTCCGCCAGCTGGCCCTTGAGGTCGGTCTGCGGAGCGACGCGGTAGTTGAGACCCACGACGCCGAAGCCCAGAGCGCATAGATGCGCGGCGAAGTTGCGATTGAGCTCCTTGGATCCGTAGCAGAAGGCGCCGCCGTGGACGTCGATGAACACGGGGGTCGTCCGCCCGCCGCGCAGCACAGCGTCATGGGGAAGATACAGGTCGAGCCGATGGCCGCGCACAGAATCGCCGTCGGGCAGATAGGGGATGTCCGTCAGGGCGTCTACGCCGTCGGGATCCTCCCACAGCGGCGAGCGGGGAACGTCGGAGGAGGCCATGGCGCATCGGGCGTCGAAGACGGACCGGGCCAGCTCCTCGGGGACGTCGGCGAGGTCCTCGTCCATATCGCTCCACCGTCGGGCGCGCTCGACGACCGATGGGTCGATTCCGCCGTCCTCGGCCTTCGGCGTCCCGCGATGACGGGCCTGGCCTCCCGCCGTAGGCCTCGTCGTATCCGTCGTGTCCGTTCTGGTCCTGTCCGATGCCGTCATTGCCGTCCTTCCATGCCAATCGCTCGCCGTTACCATATCGTCCATGCCGTTGCGCCGGCGTGGCTTCGCGCACCGATGAATTCGTCCGAACCATGCCCGTCGTGGCCGTGCATCCCATCTATTATGGGGCCGTCGTCTCAACGCCATCGCCTGGCCGATCGGGGCCGTCATCGCATGCGTTCATGCCCGTCGCCGAGTCCGAACGCGAGTGAAGGCAGGGCCATGAGCGCTGAGCAGGGATGAAGGTGAGGGCGCTGATGTACGTCGATCCGGAACGCGGCCGCTCGAAGGGCAGTCTGCGGTGGGTGCTGCCCTACTGCCGTCCCGACTGGCCGCGCATCGCCGCCGCGATGCTTCTGTTCCTCGTCGACAACGTCATCGTCCTCGTCCCGCCCGTCCTCGCAGGGGACGTCATCGACCAGGTGGCCGTCCATGGACGCGCCGACCGCCTGATTCCGCTGTGCCTGCTCATCGTCGCCGTGACGGTGGCGCATGTGTCCATCCGCTACGGGTACCAGATGTGGATGGAGCGCTTCGGGCAGAACGTCATGTACCGGATCGTCAGCGACGAGTACGAGGCCATCCAGCGTCTCGACCCCGCGTGGTTCCGTCGGGCGGACGTCGGGGACCTCATGAGCCGCATGACGTCCGACGCGGACGCCGTGCGGCATGTGCTCAGCTGGGTGAGCTACCAGCTGGCCGGGTCGGCGGTGATGGTGGTGGCGGCGATCGGCGTCATGGCCTCCATCGACTGGCGGCTGGCCTTGGCGCTCGCCGTCCTGATGCCCGTGCTGTTCGCCCTCGCCCGTGCGCTCGCCGTCCACGCCTCGCCGCGCTTCCTCGCCGTGCGCAACGCGCTCGCGGACCTCAACTCGCTTGTCGAGGAGGACATCGAAGGCAACCGCGTCGTGGCGGCCTTCGCCCGCGAACCCTATGAGACCAGGAGATTCGACGAGCGCAACGGCGCCTATATGGCCCGCACGATGGATGTGGCCCGCAACAGCCGCCGCTACATGCCATGGATCGACGGGCTGGGGTTGGCGATGCAGCTCATCACCCTCGGTCTCGGCGGTCTTCTCGTCATCCATGGCGACATGACCCTCGGCGGACTGGTGAGCTTCACGAGCTTCCTGTGGATGCTCGACGGGCCCGTGCGACAGTCGGGATGGCTGATCAACGACCTGCAGCGCTTCGGAGCCAGCTGCGGGAAGATCCGGGCGCTGCTCGAGGCCGTCCCGGGCATCGTCGACCCGCATCCGGGGGCCGCGTCACCGGCGGAATCCCGACGCGCGCGCGGGGGCATCCGCTTCGAGCACGCGGGCTTCGCCTTCCCCGACGAGCCGGACGTCCCGGTGCTCGACGACATCGACTTCGCCCTTCCGGCGGGCGGGACGCTGGGAATCCTCGGACCGACCGGATCGGGGAAGTCCACGCTGGTCGAGCTCATGTCCCGGTTCCGCGACCCCACGTCCGGCCGGGTGCTCGTCGACGGCGTCGACACCCGCGACTGGCCGCTGACGGCCCTGCGCCGCAGCGTATGCGTCGTGGCCAAGGACGTCTTCCTCTTCTCCGAC
>CALEGL010000182.1 GCA_937876495.1 uncultured Bifidobacterium sp. | reverse complement strand
GGTCCCGGTCCTGCGCGTGCGGATGGTGCTTGGCGATGTCCGCCGCATGGCAGGCGATCTTGTACGCGATGACGCCCTGCTTGACGTCGTCGCGGTCGGGCAGCCCCAGATGCTCCTTGGGCGTCACGTAGCACAGCATGGCCGTGCCGTACCGGGCGATCTCCGTGGCGCCGATGGCGGACGTGATGTGGTCGTAGCCGGGCGCGGTGTCGGTGACGAGCGGCCCGAGCGTGTAGAACGGCGCGCCCTTGCAGATCGACTTCTCCATCTCGATGTTCATGCGCACGGTGTCGAAGGGGATGTGCCCCGGGCCCTCGATCATCACCTGCACGTCATGGTCCCACGCCCTCTGGCACAGCTCGCCGAGGGTCATGAGCTCGGCGAACTGGGCGGCGTCGTTGGCGTCCGCGAGGCTTCCGGGCCGCAGCCCGTCGCCCAGCGAGAACGCCACGTCGTAATGCGCGAAGATGTCGCACAGCTCGTCGAAATGCGCGTACAGGAAGCTCTCCTGCTCGTGCTCGAGGCACCACTGGGCCATGATGGAGCCGCCGCGCGAGACGATGCCGGTGACGCGGTTCGCGGTGAGAGGCACGTAGCGCAGCAGCACGCCCGCGTGGATGGTCATGTAGTCGACGCCCTGCTCGCACTGCTCGATGACGGTGTCGCGGAACAGCTCCCAGGACAGCTTCGTGGCGTCGTCGTCCACCTTCTCCAGCGCCTGGTACATCGGCACGGTGCCGATGGGGACGGGGGAGTTGCGCAGGATCCATTCGCGCGTGGTGTGGATGTCGTTGCCGGTGGACAGGTCCATGACCGTGTCGGCGCCCCATTTGGTGGCCCAGGTGAGCTTCTCCACCTCCTCGTCGATGGAGGAGGACACGGCGGAGTTGCCCATGTTGGCGTTGAGCTTGACGAGGAAGCGCTCGCCGATGATCATCGGCTCCGCTTCGGGATGGTTGACGTTGCAGGGCATGACGGCGCGCCCGGCGGCCAGCTCGGAGCGCACGAGCTCGACATCGCAGTCCTCTCGCTCGGCGACGAAGCGCATCTCGGGGGTGATGATGCCGTGCCGCGCGTACCACATCTGCGTCACCGGATGCCCGGAGGCCTTCATCGGCCTGTGCGTGCGGCCGCGCCACTCCTTGGTGGCCCGTCCGCGTCGCACGGCCTTCTCGCCGTCGTCGGTGAGGTCGCGATGCCGGCCCTCGTATTCCTCGACGTCGCCGCGGTCGCGGATCCAGCCGAGACGCAGGGGTTTGAGGCCCTCCTTCGGGTCGCAGCCCGGGCCTTCGGTGTTGTAGTCGCGGAAGGGCGCGTTGGAGTGGGGCTCGGTGGAGTCGCCGATGGCGGGGGTGTCCTCAAGGGCGATCTCGGTGTAGGGCACGTCGAGGTCGTAGACGCCGAAGCGGTTCTCGAAACGCACGCGGGTGGTGCGGCGGATATGGGCCTTGTCTCGCTGGGCGGAGCCGCGGGCGGCGACGTCGACGCGCTGCTGGCGGGCGAGGCGGGCGGCGGCCTTGGCCTGCTGCGCGTTGGTGAAGGGTCTGGGGCCGGAGGCCGCGGATGCGGCGGAGCCGTCATCGGCCAGAGCCGCGGCGG
>CALEGL010000181.1 GCA_937876495.1 uncultured Bifidobacterium sp. | reverse complement strand
TCAGCAGCAGGCGCACGAGGCTTCCCGCGGTCCCGCCGAGGAACACGGCGACGGGAGATGCCGCGAGGGCGCGGGAACGCCGGCTCATCGGGCCGTCTCCTGGTCGTCCTCGCGTTGGCGGCCGGCGAGTGGGATGACGATCACGGGGCGTGCCTGTATGTGCTCGAGCTGGACTGAGACCGATCCCCGCATCCACTCCTCCAGAGCGGCGACCGGTCCGCGTTCCCGTGTGCCCACCACGATGGCCGCGGAGTCGGTTCTTCGGGCCTCTCGGGACAGTCCGTGGGCGGGGTCCCCGGCGACCCGCACGAAGTCGGCGTCCACTCCGGCGGGGGTGATTTCCGAAAGCAGGCGGTGCGACAGCTCCGATGCCGCCGTGGACCCGGATTCGTCAAGGCTGTCGGAATCGATCGGGTTCATGTGGCCCCCGGGCGTCTCGGTCATGGTGGGGTCGACGAAGACATAGTGGAGTCGCCCGACGAGTCCCTGCTGGTTCCATGCGATGGCCGTGAGGGCCACAAGATCGGGCTGTCCGGGGACGACCCCCACGATGATTGCGCTGGCAGGCCTGCGTCGGGCTTCCCGGAAGAACGGGAAATGACGTGGATGCGACATGAAGGTCTCCTTTCAGGTATGGCCCTGCGGCCATCTCTGTAGGAACCATCAGCATGAATGCGGTTCGGACGCCGGTCCTTGACGCACCGGTGCCCAGGCGGGGCCCATCACCTTTCAGCCGCATGATACCACCGTTGGCGTCGCCGCCCGCCGGGGTGATGGGAGGCCCGTCTCCTCTCCCGGGTCTTCCCGCCGTTCCCCATGGGCCGCGGGTGGATGGGGTCAGCGGGTCACGCGTCGTCCGCCGGGACGATGCGATCGCCCGGCCGGCGGCGAGGGTTTGCCGTCTCCGCGCGGCGCGGGGACCGTCGCCCCGTGCGGTCCGGAATTCCAGATGCCGCTGATGTCGTGGCGCGTCTGCTCGGTCGTCCTGCGCAGGATGCCGTCCTGATCGCGACGGGTGTGGAAGATGTCGATGACCTTCTCGTACGCCTTGAGGTACTGCTTCGTCATGGTCCGGTAGTTGAACAGCATCCGCGCCCGCTGGGCGATGTATGCGCGGTCCATGTCGAAGCAGCGCTGGATTTCGTGGTAGCCCTCGACGAAGTCCTCGACGAGCATGCCGGTGCGCCCCTCCTCGACGAGTTCGGGCATCGAGCCGCGCTTGATGGCCAGAGTGGGCGTCCCGCAGTACGCCGCCTCAAGGACCGTGAGGCCGAAGGGTTCGCGGAATCCCGTCGGATGGAGGTTGCAGCGGGCGTGCGACAGCAGCTCGACCTTGTCCCTGAACCCCAGTTCGCCCAGATATTCGACGAGCGGGTTGTCGAGCAGCGGACGGATCTCCTCGTCGAAGTAGCCTTCGCCCTGGTGGTCGATCTTCCCCGCGACCTTGATGGGGATGCCGAGGGTGATGGCCAGCTGGATGGCCAGATGGGGGTCCTTCTCCCTGTCGAAGCGGCCGAGGAAGCACACGTAGTCGTCCGGCTCCGTGACGATGGGGAATCTGGAGGGGTCCTCGCCGTTGTAGACGACGCCGACGTATTGGAGGTCGGGAAAGGCGTCCTGCT
>CALEGL010000180.1 GCA_937876495.1 uncultured Bifidobacterium sp. | reverse complement strand
CCGGGCCGGGCCGCGGCGAGGGTGGCGGCCGGGGACCCGTCGTCCTGCGGAACCCGCGTCAGATGCAGCCATCCGATGCCGGGGCTCGTCTCGCCCGCAAGAGGCCCGAACCCGCCCACAAGAAGATCCACCGAGACTCCCTGGCCCACGCCAACGCCCCGAATCGTCGACCCCTTCCTCGCCGTACCGTCATCCACTGTCCCATCCTTCGAATCGCCGTCCATCGTCACGCGACAACTGTATCGACCTTCGCCGTGCGGAGTCTTCCCGCCGGGCGAAAGCCCACTGACGCTTCACCGTTCCGGACTGCGCAACACGGATACGATGATGAAGGAACCGTCCTCCGACACCATGGGAGGGATACGGTCCACGGCCGCCGAACGCCCTCGCCGACGAGGGGCGGCCGCCCGAACCGCAGACTGACGAAAACGGACAACGCATCGGAAGGCTCAGGCGCATGGGCACGGTCATCGACTACGTGACCTCGACGACGGAGGGGTTCGACTCCCGTCCGTTCGGTGAGATCGACGCGCTGGTGCTGTCCTGCCTGGCCTACGAAAGCCCCGACTCCCGCACCCCGAGTCTGACGGACCAGGAGTCCCGACTCTCGAATCCCTGGAGGCGAATCAGGGGATGGCAGGCCGCACACCCCTTCACCTCCCTCGTCCATGTGGTCCATGCGCCCTTCGAGGGACCCACGCTGGCGGACGTGGGCACATGGGCGGCAAACGGCGCTTTCGACCCCGTAGCAGCGCATACCGGGCTGGGGGACGCCGCCGCCTCGGTCCAACTGCTCCAGGCGGCCGCGGCCAGCCCCCGGTACGCCCCCATCCGCGTGGGCGCCGTCAGCGAGATCCTCAGCGTCGAGAACGGAACCCAGTTCGCCGCCGAGACCTTCCGGCTGCCGGACGGGACGCTGGTCGTCGCGTATCGGGGGACGGATGACTCCTTCGTGGGATGGCGCGAGAACTTCGCCATGACGTTCCAGTACCCGGTTCCCGCCCAGCGTGAAGCGGCCGAGTATCTGCGCCGGGTGGCGGGAATCTGGGGAGGACGCATCCTCGTCACCGGTCATTCCAAGGGCGGCAACCTCGCCGTGTACGCCGCCATGACGGCCCCCCGTTCCGTCCGACTGCGCATAGGACGGGCCTACAGCCTCGACGGCCCCGGATTCCCTCAGGAGGTGGTGAACGGCGACGATTATCAGGGCTTCATGAATCGGATGGACAAGATCATCCCGGACTCCTCGATCATCGGCATGATCTTCGACACACCCGAGCCCTGCACCGTCGTCGCCTCCACGCAGAAGGGGCTCATGCAGCACGACGCCCTGTCCTGGCAGGTGCACAACGGCCGCTTCGTGCGCGTGCCCGAGGTGGCGCCCAGCTCGCAGTACTTCAACCGGACGCTCAACGAATGGCTGGCCGGGCTGTCCCTCGACCAGAGACGGCGGACCGTCGACGCCCTGTTCACCATCCTCAAGGCCGGCGGGTCCGACAACCTCTCGGCCGTCCGCGGCTCGCTGCCGCGCGTCATCCCCGAGATGATCTCCTCCTTCGCGGGACTGTCGTCCGATGACCGGCGCAACCTCCTGACCGCGACGAACATCCTCGCCCGCGCGGCATGGGCGCGCAACACCCCCCGCCGCCGCCGACCGTAGTATGGACGGCACGGAATCGACGGACCGCTCCGGCGGCGGGAGGCGGCGTGAAGGGCCGGCGGAGGGGAACCGATCCGTCAAGCCTCCCAGGAAGGACGATGATGGAATCATGACGATTCGGAACGAGGGGGATCAATCCCCGACGGAGATGGCCAAGGCGCTGCGCACCCTGCCGAAGGCGGAGCTGCATCTGCATATCGAGGGGACCCTGGAGCCGGAGCTCGCACTGGAGCTCGCCGACCGCAACGGCGTCCGACTGCCCTGGACGAGCCTCAAGGAGCTGAGGCGCCAGTACGACTTCTCCAATCTTCAGTCCTTCCTCGACCTCTACTACCGGCTCATGTCGACCCTGCGCACCGCGCGCGACTTCCGCGACCTCATGCTCGCCTACCTGTCCCGGGCGGCCGCGGACGGGGTGCGGCGCGCGGAGATCTTCTTCGACCCCCAGGTGCATGTGAACAACGGGCTCGACCTCGACATGGTGATGGACGGTCTGCTGGAGGGTCTGCGTCTCGGCCGCGAGCGCCTGGGCATCGGCGGCGGACTCATCCTGTGCATCGTGCGGGACATGCCCGTCTCCTCGGCGCAGGCCATCCTCGATGCGGTCTCCCACCGGAAGGACGACATCCTGGGCATCGGGCTCGACTCGGCCGAGGTCGGATATCCGCCGTCCCTGTTCGCCGACGTGTTCTCGCGCTCCGCCGACATGGGCCTGCACCGCGTGGCCCACGCCGGGGAGGAGGGGCCGGCCGACTACGTGACGCAGGCGCTGGATCTGCTGCATGTCGAACGCGTCGACCACGGCGTGCATGCGGCGGACGACCCGGCGCTGGTGAGGCGTCTCGCCAGCGAGGACGTGCCTCTGACGATGTGCCCTCTGTCGAACCGGCGTCTGCAGGTGGTGCATGACCTGAAGGATCTGCCGCTGCTGTCTCTGTTGGACGCCGGTGTGAAGGTCACCGTGAACTCCGACGACCCCGCGTACTTCGGCGGGTACATCGGCGACAACTACCAGGCGCTGGCCGACCTTGGCATGGGCCTTGACAGGCTCGCCCTCATCGCCCGCAACTCGCTGGAGGCGACCTTCCTCGACGAGGATGCCAAGGCCGGTCTGCTGCGCGAATTCGACGACTGGAGCCGGCGCTTCATTCCGGGAGAATCCTTCGGAGGAGCGGGCTCAGCGGAATCCGGAAAGGAAGAATCCGGAAAGGAAGAATCCGACGGCGGCTCGTCCCCGAACGGAGCCGACCGGAAGGGAACGGCACGGGACTGATGGAAAAGACAACGGAACGGATCGCCTCCTGGCTGTCCTCCCACGCGGACCGGCTGCTCATGCTGGTCATCGTCATCATCGCCGCGGCGGTGGTCGCGAAGATCGTCAGCCGTCTGCTGCGACGAGCTCTCGACCGATCGCAAATCCCCAGCGTGTCGATCTTCATCAATCTCGCCAGGGTGCTCATCTGGACGCTGGCCGTGGCGATCGTGCTTCAGCCGGTGTTCGGGATCAACCCCACGACCCTCGTCACGGCCCTCGGCATAGGCGGTCTCGCCATCTCCCTCGGTCTGCAGGACACCATCGCCAACATCATCGGCGGATTCGGCCTCATGATGGGGCATGTCATCCATCCCGGCGACCTGGTGAGCGTGGCCGGCTCGACGGGCGTCGTGCGCGACATCACCTGGCGGCAGACCGTGCTCGTCGAACGCAACGGCAACCGGCTGGTCATCCCCAACTCCGTGATCAACAAAGCCGCGCTCGAGCGTCTCATCCCCGGCAACGAGGCCTACGTCGACATCCCGTTCACGGCCAGGGCCGGCAGCAGCGTCTCCGACATCGAAGCGAAGGTCATCGCCGCCGCGCAGGCCGCCACGAAGGACATCGCCGAGGAGAAGAACCCGCCGCTGGTGCGCTTCTCCGGCTTCTCCCCCTATGGCATCGAAGGGAAGGTGCTCGTCTTCGCGCGCCCCGGCGTGCTGCCCTCCACCGTGAGGGATGCGGTCGTGCGAGCGCTGGCGGACTGCGACTTCATCGAGCAGAGGGCGGCGACAGGCGCCTGAAACCGCCGCGGTTCCGGTCCATCACCATCATCATCCCGGTCGTCGCAGCGCCCACGGCCCGGCGGCCATGATCCCCGCAATCCGGCATGCCTCGGGAATCGTCACGAATGGACGCCGGATCCGAGGAACGCGGCCATCCGATTCGGCGTCCTTCGGATCGGGCAAGACGACGTCGGCGGCCGAAGGCTCAGGGACGCGAGGACATCGTCACACGAACAGGACGATCGCCGTCACAGTCACACACAGCACCGCATAGGTCACCATGCCCGGGTTGAGCAGCGCCGTGCGCAGCCGCAGCCCCTTCGGCAGCTCCAGGGGAGCCGGATAGAACTCGACGCGCCGGCGGTCACGGACCAGAACCACGATGCCCAGGACGACCAGGGCCATCATCGCCAGCGCATAGGCCATGTAGGCCGCCACTCCGGACCCGTTCGCCATCACGGCAGCCTCCATCTCCTCGATCGACCCGGAGTCCAGGGCTTTGAGGACCTTCCCGCCCAGCAGCGAGACGATCCACGGCGCGACGACGGAGCCGTTGAGATTGATGATCATATGCATGGCCACCGAATAGCGCAGCTTCGAGGTTCGCGTGTACACGTAGCCGAACACGAGACCCAGTGCGAAGGCGTAGAAGAACTGGTAGAGGTTGAGATGGAACAGGGCGAACGCCAGCGCCGAGACGAGGATGGCCGTGCGCTCGCCGTAGGCCCGCAGACGGTCGATGATCTGCCGGCGGAACATCCACTCCTCGAAGACCGGGGCCAGCAGCACCATGAACACCAGCGAGGTGAGGGTGTCGGATCCGGTGATGAGGTCGGCCACGCCATTGACCGCCGTTCCCCCGGTGATCAGGTCGGACAGCGTGGTGCCGATGAGGCTCCCCGCGTACATCAGCGGAAGGCAGACGACGAGCAGACGCAGGAACTCCCCGGCGGGCATGGAGAACGACCGTGTGCGCGCCTTCGGAACCCTGGCCAGCACGGCGATGGCCAGCGGCATCGCGATGAGATACAGCGGCCCGCTGGAGGACAGCAGGGTCAGCCATGTCGGAACCGTCGACGTGGAAGGCAGCCACAGCTTCATCGCTCCCAGCGCCAGCAGCTGCAGGGCGATCCAGACGAGCAGCATCACGCACAGCGCCACGCCGACCAGGGAGAACCGACGATGGATGACGAACCACCAGTCGGGACGACGAGGGCGGGATGCATCCATGGGCGCGGGCTGCGCCGAATCGTCCTGCGACTCCTGCCGCTGGTTCCTTGGCGGCTGATCCGGCTGCATCGACGGCGGCATCGCTTCGCTCACGAAGGCATCACCCTTTCAGGACGCCGTCCAGCAGGCGGCTGATGAGCTCGGTGTAGTCTACGCCCGTGGCCTGCCAGGCCTGCGGATACATGGAGATCGGCGTGAAGCCGGGCATGGTGTTGATTTCGTTGACCGTCACCGTGCCGTCGGAGGACACGAAAGTGTCCACGCGACTCAGCCCCGAGCCGTCCACCGCGCGGAAGGCCCTGACCGCCACCTCCTGGACGCGCCGGAGCGTCTCCTCGGGCAGATGGGCGGGGACTTCGACATGCGAGGCGGCGGAGTCGACGTACTTGCTGTCAAAGTCATAGAACTGGTCGGCGTCGGCGGAGCGACGGTCAAGGACGATCTCGCCGGGCCAGCTGGCCGCGGGCTCGTCCGTGGACCGGGGCGCCAGCACCGCGCACTCGATCTCGCGGCCGGCCACCCCCTGCTCGACGAGCACCTTCCAGTCATGGGGGGCGGCGGTGCGCACGGCCGCGGCCAGGGCGGCCGGATCCTCAACGTCGACCTTCGTCACGCCGAAGCTTGATCCGGCGCGTGAGGGCTTGACGAACAACGGGTAATGCAGACACGCCTCACGAACGCGGGCGACCAGGCCCTCACCCGTCGCGGGGTCATGGAGGTTCAGCTCGCGGGTGTCCACGGTAATGCCCGGCGCCACGGGAATCCCCGCAGCCGCAAGCAGCAGCTTCGTGAAATGCTTGTCCATGCAGGCCGCCGAGGCAAATACGCCGCAGCCGACGTAGGGCACCCCCATCATCTCCAGCAGACCCTGGATGGTTCCGTCCTCCCCGTAGGGTCCGTGGAGCACGGGGAACACGGCGTCGATATGCCCCAGCGAATCCAGTGAGCCGTCATCCCCTCTGACGAGGAATCCGTCGCGGCCTCGCGACGGGTCGAGCACCACGTCGCGGGTGCCCTCACCAGGCTCCACGACGGGGAGAGCATCACCATCCATGCGGAAACCGCGCGGATCGGGGCCACCCACCAGCCAGCGACCCGACTTCGTGATGCCGATGGGAACGGCCTCGAATCGTGACGCATCCATGGCTCCCAGCACGCCTGCCGTCGAGATGCAGGAGATGGAATGCTCGTCGCTTCTCCCGCCGTACAGCACCGCGATCCGCTTGGTGACCATGTCGTCCTCGCTTCCTTATGGCCTTATGGCCTTATGGCCTTATGACCCTATGACCTTTGACCCGTTCGACCCATCCGACCGGCTCGACCCGTGCACGGCCCGTAAGACTTCCCGTCCGTCCCGTGCATCGGATCCACTCGAGAAGAAGCCTACTCGCGGCGCGATTCCCGGAACGGAAGCCGCGCTACTCCTCCCCTATGCCTTCATCAAAAAGCAGCGAGAGCATCCGAGAGCAGGGGATGCCCTCCTCCAGCACGCGGCCCATGGCCGAGGCCAGAGGCGTGGGAACGCCGAGACGGTCGCCCAGTCCAATGACCGCCGCAGTGGTCGGCACGCCCTCCGCCACGCCGTTGCTGGCCTTCGTGGCCTCCTCGACGCTCATCCCGCGTCCGAGATTGGCGCCGAAGGTGTAGTTGCGGCTCAGCGGCGACCCGCAGGTCGCGACGAGGTCGCCGACGCCGGCAAGGCCCGCGAAGGTGCGCGGATCGGCGCCCGCCGCGGTGCCGAGGGCCGTGAGCTCGGCCAAGCCGCGGGTCTCCACCATCGCCGCGGTGTTCTCGCCGTATCCGGCGCCGCGCACCATGCCCACGGCGAGCGCGACGACGTTCTTCAGCGACCCGCACATCTCCAGGCCGATGACGTCACGGCTGACAAAGGCGCGGAAGTAGTCCGTCGTGCAGGCCTCGGCCACGCGGCGGGCGACGTCGATGTCGGCGCAGGCGACCACGGTCGCGGCCGGCTGGCGCGCGGCCACCTCCTTGCTGAGATTCGGCCCCGAGATAGCCGCGAAGCGCTCGACGGGCAGGTCAAGCGCCGAGCGCACGACCTCGTCCATCCGCCTGTCGGTCCCGCGTTCGATGCCCTTCATCAGAGACGCCACCACGGCGTCCCCGAGGATGAGTCCTCGGAAGGGCTCCAGCGCCACGCGCGCGAACTGGGCGGCGATGGCCACGACGACCAGCTCGGACCCCTCGACCGCCTCGGCGCGATCCCCGGTGGCCGTCATGGCGTCCGGCAGCCGATCCACGCTGGGCAGGCGGAAGGGGTTGCCATGCCCGTCACGAATCGCGGCGACGATCTCGGGCTCCTTGGCCCACATGACGACCTCGTTGCCCGCATCGGCCAGAACCTGTCCGAACGCCGTTCCCCAGGCGCCCGCGCCCAGAACCGTCACCCTCATGCCGTCTCCGCTCCTTCGATGGACGATGCCGTGGTCATCACGCCGTCGCCGTTCATCCGTCTCGTCGGCCTCGGCGACGCCTTGGCCATGCTACGCCGACGGCCTGTACGTGGGTCGGACGTCGAGGCCGTCGGGATGCGGCCGGGACGCATCAGGGACGACGCCTCGGCGCCCGGCTCATCGTCCGGTAGTCCCAGTACCCCTCGGCCGGCGGCTCCTCGCCGCGGATCTCGGACTCCACAGCCTCCATCCGCTCTCGGATGCGCCAGGTGAGCTCGCGGACCGCCTCGACGGGAGGCTCGGCGCCCCAGGCGTCGACGTCGCCGAGAAGATCGGCGTAGTCCAGCCGGTCGTCGTAGCACATGACGATGTTCCTGCGTGGCCACGGCCACCACTGGTTGATGCTCGCCGCCCCCCAGGTGATCGAGCAGAACAGCGGAATCTGGCGACCGAGGCGACGCGAGGCCTCGAGGGCGATGAAGCCCACGCCGTCCTTGAGGCTCATCGGCCATTTCTTCGGGTCGCGGGTGAGGGTCCCCTCCGGCCAGATGGTCAGGGGGCGACCGGAGGTGAGAATCCGGACCGACTCCTCCTCGATGGCCTTCGCCTTCCCGCTGCGGCGCGGCACCGACTGCATGCCCACGAGCCCCAGGCATGGGCCGACGACCGGCCAGTGGCCGAGCTCCGCCTTGGCCATGAAGCGCGGGCGGCGACCCATATGGAACAGCGCCATCATCGGCACGAAGACGTCGTACATGGTCACATGCGTGGCGGCCGTGATGAAGGGGCCTGTCTCCGGGACGTTCTCCAGTCCCCAGGCGCGGATCCGGCTGCGCGAGCGCAGCGTGACGGAGACGGCTCCGAGGAGGAAGCGCGTCGCCCCGGGGTTCTGGGCCTCGATCTCCGTCGCGTTCGGTGTGCGGGGCCCGGTCGGGTAGTAGCGGGTCGGATCGACGAGGTCATGGCGTTCGGCGAGCCGTCGCACCTGCGCGTCGGACAGCGGGCTGACGGAGGACCGCGGCGAGGGTCTGCCTTTGGAAGTCATGCCCCCATTGTGCCGCACGCCGTCGATGGCAGGGTCCGTCGTCGCCTCTGTCCCCGTCCGGCCCACGACCGGCGTCATCCGTCGATGATCGATATATGCCGGCATCCCGCACGCCCACACACCAGCGCATCACCGACCCGCATGCTCCCGCGCATCACCGACCCGCGCATCCCTCATATGCATCGCCGACCCGCGCATCACCGACCCGCGCATCACCGACCCGTTTGTTGTGGTTGCAGGCGAACCCATCGCCGCATGTCCCCCCGCACGCATCGCCGGCCCACATCAGCACAAGCTGGGCAGTCCTTGCATCCATTGGGCAGTCCAAACGCCTCCTGGGCGGCATCCCCAAGTATCATTAGAATCCACGATTCCTGGAATGGCGAGATTCCAACGATTCTGCATCTCATGACCATCCACGTCTTCGCATACCCACCATTCGGCTGCCCAATGAATAAGGGTGAAAGGTCGGAACCACGCCTCACCAAAGCAAGATAATCATCCCCTGAACCCCACCACAGCGGATTTCGAAGAAACTTCTTCGGGGGTGCTCTTCCGGGGACGGACGGAGGAGGAACGGGGAAACTTGAAAAGGACGCGAGGGACAAGGCGACGACCCCCGCAAAGCCATCACCGTATCTGCAGCAACAGCCTCTGTTCACAGGGCAAGAACCACGGGGCCATAGAAACACAGACGAACAAAGAAACCGGGATTCGCAGAAACACCAGAAAGCGCCGCCCTTCGGCCGACCACGCGAATCCGGCTCGCACTCGTCCCCGATGACATGATTCAATCCCGCTCTCATCCACCGACGGCACGATCCGATCCTCCGGAATCCGTCATCGCCTACCATCGTGCCGATGCCAGCCACGACGGGATTCTTCACTCTGGACGTCGCTCGCGAACACGCCGCCCGGACTCACCTGCTCTGCCGCGCCGCGGCACAACGCACGCATAGGCGGCTCGTCTTCAGCCATCTCACGCTTCTGGAACTCCGAGGTATGACGCTGAGACCTTCCACAGAACTCGACACGAGTCGGTTGCATATCACCTCGAATTCCATGGGAGGCAAATCCCATCTCTACGGGGTGCAGAATCACCTCTGGACGAATCGCATGGAGAGAACCGTCATAGACGATCTCATCGACGGCGTCTCGGTGGAGCAGGCGGTCTGTCAGATGGCCCGCTATACGGACCAGGATTCCCTGACGATGATCATGGATTGGCTGACCTGTGCGAACGCCGATCTGAGACAAAGCACCCCCCAGCGGCTCCGGGAGGCCATTGACGGTTTCGGACGCTTCCCGGGAATCCGCCGGTGCCGAGCGGCGCTGTCCAGAAGCGTCCCGGGTACGGACTCCCCTCAGGAGACGTTGCTTCGTCTGAGAATGATCGGCGCAGGTCTTCCCTGTCCACTTGTCAACCATGAGATTCCCGACATCGACGCCTCGACCGTCTGGCGCGTTGATATGGCCTATCCGCCGGAACGCGTCGCCATCGAATACGACGGCGAATACCACTATGACCGGCATCGCTGGAGAAGCGATCTGCGCAAGCGCAACAGGCTGCAGGATCTGGGATGGACCGTCCTCGTCGCAGTGAAGGATGTCCTGAATGACGAAAGAAGATTCACCGAGTTCCTTCTTATGATCATCCATGCGCGGCTTCGAGGAGCGAGCTCCTGATGCATGGCCGCATCGCAGCGTCACGTCCCCTTCCTCCGCATCCGGCTGTCCGATGGTTCGGCGGTGTCTGAAGCAGAGTTCCTCAAGCCGGGATCATGCCACAGGAATTCCGACGGAGAGTTCCGAGAGTTGCGCATGACCCGGATTCGCACGAACCGGCAGCGGCCTCACCGCCCGTAACCGGGACAACCAGGAAACAATCGCAACCAGGAAACCCCCACCGACCCGGAACCAAAACACCGACAACGGGACGATCAGCGGGGTACCGACTCCAATCCTTCATTCATTGGGCAGTTCAACCGGGAAATGTCCCTTCTTCTCACGGAAGAACCCTGGATTGTCAAGGCCGCCATGCCTCGTCTACCGGGAAGTCTGCCCAGAACAGAACACGGCTGCCCACACGGTGTTTTTTCTGCCCAACGAACGTCCACCGTACGAGGCGGGGACCCGACGGATGACCGCATGATCGGATTCATAGCCGTCGAACGTCCCCCATACGCCGCCACAACCCGTGAAGCCACCGACCTTCCGGGAACCGGATTTCACGGAACGCCCGGCACGCCGTCGACCCCTCTCCATACGCCCTCTCTCCGTGCGCCGATGACCGCGTCCGCCGCGAACGATTCCCAGGAACCGGGAAACGACCTCCGCCCGCCAGAGAGCGGAATCCGACGCCATGCCCGTCACAGGTGAGCTGGCCCATCGCTGGCCCAGGAAGGCGAGGATGCCACGGGCCGAGTCAGCGAGTCAGAAGAGGTGGGCGGGAGGCTTCATTGCCGATTCGGAAACGGCAAGACCGGTGGGACGGAGAGGACAGGGAGACCGACGAGACGACGTCCGGGCGGGTCGCGGCCCGACCGACCTCAGTCGATGTCGGCTCCGAGGGCCTCGAGCTTGCCACGGAAGTCGGCGTAGCCGCGGTCGATGAGGCTGATGCCGTGGACGTTCGAGGGGCCGGAGGCCGCCAGGGCGGCGATGAGGTGGCTGAACCCGCCGCGCAAGTCGGGCACGTCGATGTCCCGCCCGGTGAGCGGGGTGGGTCCGAAGATCACGGCCGAATGCTTGTAGTTGCGCTGCTGGAAACGGCACGGCAGCGACCCCAGGCATTCGCGGTACAGCTGGATGGTCGCGCCCATCGCCACCAGGGGCTCGGTGAAGCCGAATCGGTTCTCGTAGACGGTCTCGTGCACGATCGACAGGCCGTGCGCCTGGGTGAGGGCCACGACGAGCGGCTGCTGCCAGTCGGTCATGAAGCCGGGATGCACGTCGGTCTCGATGGCGACGGGATGCAGGTCGCCGCCCGGATGCCAGAAGCGGATGCCGTCGTCGGTGACGTCGAACTCGCCCCCGACCTTGCGGAAGACGTTGAGATACGTCATCATGTCGGCCTGCTCCGCGCCGCGCACGAAGATGTCGCCGTGGGTGGCGAGCGCCGCCGACGCCCAGGACGCGGCCTCGATGCGGTCGGTGAGGGCCGTGTGAGTGAAGCCCTTCAGCCTCTCGACGCCCTCGATGCGGAAGGTGCGGTCGACGTCCACGGAGATCATGGCGCCCATCTTCTGCAGCACTGCGACGAGGTCCATGATCTCGGGCTCTATGGCCGCGCCCGACAGCTCGGTCTTGCCGTCGGCGAGGACGGCGGCGAGCAGCGTCTGCTCGGTGGCGCCCACCGACGGGTAGGGCAGGTGGATCTTGGCGCCGTGCAGGCCGTTGGGGGCGGTGATGTGGATGCCGTCGGTGTGCTCCTTGTCGACGGTGGCGCCCAGCTTGCGCAGCGTCTCAAGATGGAAGTCGATGGGCCGTCCGCCGATGTTGCATCCGCCGAGCGCGGGGATGAAGGCCTCGCCAAGGCGGTGGACCAGCGGTCCGGAGAAGAGGATGGGGATGCGCGAGGATCCGGACAGCGTGTCGACGTCGGCGACGTCGGCGAGCTGCACATGCGTGGCGTCGATCGTGACGACCCCCGCCTTGCCATCGAAGGCCACATCGACCCCGTGCAGGCGGAGCAGGTCGGAGACGACGTGGACGTCGCGGATCTCGGGGACGTTCCTCAGCACCGACACACCGGGGGCAAGCAGCGCGGCGACCATGGCCTTGCTCACGAAGTTCTTCGCCCCACGCACCTTGATCGTGCCCTGAAGCGGCTTGCCGCCCTCGACGTGAAGCACATCGCTGTCGGTGTCGACCATCTGTCTCGAACCCCTCTTCGTCTCGCTGCGTGCCGTGCCGTGCCGCCACGCGGCCGCCGGACACGGCGTCGTCGCGTCCCACTCAGGCGCGACCTCACTACGGTTATCGTGCCACATGGGTTGTGGCGACCCCGTGAAATGCCGTTTTTGAGCCGCAGGCGGAGGAGGGTCGCGGCGCTGCGCATCTCGGGAGGACGGAACCCGAATCGCATGCCTATGATCCAGCGGCGAGATGGTTCGGAAGACGATCGCGCGCAATCCGATGATTCGGATGGAACCATCCGTCCT
Source organism: uncultured Bifidobacterium sp. (assembly GCA_937876495.1). GTDB lineage: Bacteria > Actinomycetota > Actinomycetes > Actinomycetales > Bifidobacteriaceae > Bifidobacterium. The sequence goes on along the minus strand of CALEGL010000180.1, from coordinate 4,353 downwards.
CAGCGCATCATTCCCCGCGATCACCGCCCGCCGTGCGCGACGCCCGCGACGGCCGCCACCCGATGCCCGAGCTCCGGATCGGCCATGGCCCCGGTGGCGCTCATCACCGCGTCGGCGCCGTCTTGGCGGTAATCGAGATAATCGCCGGCGGAGACGACCCCACCGACGCCGACGATAACGAAGTCGAGGCCCAGCCGCTCGCGGATGGCGGCGAGGCGCCGCACCATGTCCCGTCCCGCATCGCGGATGGCGTCCCCGCACACCCCGCTTCGTTCGCGGCCATCTCCCGGAAGCGCCTGCCTTCCTCGGGAATCGATCAGCCGGGCGGAGATGGTGTTGATGGTGGCGAAGCCCTGGACGAGCCCGCGGGCGGCGGTGGACCGGACCATAAGCTCCAGCGAGGCGTCGTCGGGAAGCCACGCGAGCTTGACGACGAGAGGCCGGTCACCGATCTCGTTCTTCACATCCTCGGCGATGCGGCCCACCAGCCGCGGATCGTGGCACAGCAGACGATTGTGGCCCTCGTTGGGGCAGCTGGTGTTCATCTCCATGAGACGCGCGCCCGTCTCGCAGACCAGGCGCGCGGTGCGCACATGGTCGGCGACGTAGTCATCGGCGTCCATGTCGGGGGTGCGGGAGCCCTGGAAGCTGGGAACGAGAAGCTGCCCAGAGCCGGCGGCGGCGATGGCGTCGCGCATGTCGGGCTGCCAGACGTCGGGGTCGCGCGAGGGCACGCCGAAGGAGTTCGAGATGGATGGAGGATTCGCGTAGGAGCGGTCGGCGAGCACGCCGGCGTCGGGTTCGGAACCGCGCGGGTCGAGCTGCCCGTCAGCGGCGGCCGGGTGGACGGCCAGCACATTGGGGAAGGGATTGCATGGCCATGCGCGGGAACGCACGGTCTTGTACACGGCGACGTCGAAGCCGTGCCGGAAGGCCGCGGTAGTGAAGCGCGAGTTGAGCAGAGGCCCCGCGGGGATGCCGAAGGGCACGCGCACGGGGAATCCGAGCAGATGCGTCATGGAGGACGACGATGCGGGAAACGTCGCCACGGAGGCCTCATTCGGGGAGGCCTCATCCACCGAAACCGGTTGCGAATACGCCCCAGCTGATGGCATCGGCGCGGCCGCCGCGGTCGATGCCCGACCGGAGTCCGCGAAGGCCCCGAAGGGGCCGTTGACGTAGTTGTCCTCGTAGGTGCGGGTCACGTCGTAGAACGTGGCCGGCGGGAAGGACGAGGGCGACGGCGAGCGGGATGCGGAGTCGTCGCCGTCGCCGCCATCGCGGTGCGCGCCTCCCGAGGGAAGGACGCCGTCCGCCTTCACGCCGTCAGTCCGCGCCAAGGTCGTAGGCCGCGGCCTCGTCCTTGGCCGAGTACTGGCGGAAGGCCATGAGGGTCTGGGTGCCGACGACGCCGTCGACCTTGGCGATGCCATCGGGGATGACCGTCGTCAGATCGTCGAAGTTCGGCGTGGAGACGATGGCGACGAGATCCACCTCGCCGGCCACCGAGTACACCGCGGAGACCCCGGGAATCTCCACGATGCGCTGCGCCGCCTCGGAAATCCTGTCCGCCTCCGTATTGATGAGAACAACCGCATCGGCCATAAGACGCTCCTTAGCCCGTTCCTGTGCTGCCGGATTCATTATAGGGTCCGCGGTCATGCCGGACCGCTTTGGGCCCGGGCGTTCCAGCCCGGGCGCGGGATGCCTCAGGACCTGCCGCTCAGCGGACCGGCCCAGTCGTCCTCCTTGGGAGCACGGGCCGAGACGATCGGCTGTTCGGGGAGATGCCGCGCCGGAAGGGTCTTCGGTTTGAAGGGGAAGCGCTCGGCCCGCATCCTCTCGTAGGCGACGATGTCGTCCTCGTGCTGAAGCGTCAGGTCGATGTCGTCATAGCCGTTCATCAGGCGCCACCGCGTGTAGTCGTTGACCTCGAAGGGCAGGGTCACGTCCCCGCAGGTCACGGTGCGCGCCCCGAGGTCGACGGTCATGGAGCGGCCGGGCTCCTCCTCAAGCAGCTTCCACAGCAGCTCGACGCTCTCCCGGGGCATGATGGCCGCGAGGACGCCGTTCTTCGCCGTGTTGCCGTAGAAGATGTCCGCGAAGCGGGGACTGATGATGACGCGGAAGCCGTAGTCGCGCAGCGCCCACACGGCGTGCTCGCGCGAGGAGCCGATGCCGAAGTCCGGCCCGGCGACGAGGATGCGCGCGCCCTTGTACTCAGGCTGGTTGAGGATGAAGGCCGGGTCGCGGCGCCACGCGTAGAACAGCGCGTCCTCGAACCCCGTCTTGGTGACGCGCTTGAGGAAGACGGCGGGGATGATCTGGTCGGTGTCCACGTTCGAGCGGCGGAGCGGAACGCCCACGCCGGTGACGACGGTAAGTTTCTCCATGTCGGGAACCTGTGCTTTCTGCCGCCCAGGGCGGCGACGACTGACGATTGCGACGATTGCGATACGACGTGCGGGCCGATGGCAGTGAGGACCGCCGCCCGTGAGACGCCGGGCGCCGGTGGCGGGGACGGACCTCTACAGGTCGGCGGGGCTGCTGATGGTCCCTCGGATGGCGGTGGCCGCGGCGACGACGGGCGAGGCCAGATGGGTGCGGGACCCCTTGCCCTGGCGCCCCTCGAAGTTGCGGTTGGAGGTGGAGACGGACCGCTCGCCGCGGACGAGCTTGTCGGGGTTCATGCCGAGGCACATCGAGCATCCGGCGTTGCGCCATTCGGCGCCGAAGTCCCGGAACACCTTGTCGAGTCCCTCGCGCTCCGCCTGCAGCCTCACGCGGGAGGAGGCCGGCACGACAAGCACGCGGTGGATGGACTTGGCCTTGTGATGGCCCTTCATGACGGAGGCCGCGGCCCGAAGATCCTCGATGCGCCCGTTGGTGCAGGAGCCGATGAACACGGTGTCGACGGCGATGTCCTTGAGGGGCATACCGGGCTTCAGACCCATGTAGCGGATGGCGGATTCGGTGGCGGCGCGCCTCTCCTCGTCAGCGATGTCGGCGGGGTCGGGGACGGCCCCCGTGATGGGCAGGCCCTGGCCGGGGTTGGTGCCCCAGGTGACGTAGGGCGCGAGCTTCGTGGCGTCGATGTCGACCGAACGGTCGAACACGGCGTCGTCGTCGGTGCGCAGCGTCCTCCAGTACTCCATGGCGCGGTCCCACATCTCCCCCTCGGGGGCGTGCGGACGGCCCTTGAGATACTCGTAGGTGGTCTCGTCGGGGGCGATCATGCCGGCCCTGGCGCCCGCTTCGATGGACATGTTGCAGATGGTCATGCGCGCGTCCATCGACATGTTCCGGATGGCCTCGCCGCGGTACTCGATGACGTGCCCCTGGCCGCCGCCGGTGCCGATCTTCGCGATGATGGCGAGGATGACGTCCTTGGCGCTCACGCCTTCGGGCAGACTCCCCTCGACGTTGACCGCCATGGTTCTGAAGGGCTTGAGGGACAGCGTCTGCGTGGCCATGACATGCTCGACCTCGGAGGTGCCGATGCCGAAGGCGAGGGCGCCGAAGGCTCCGTGCGTGGAGGTGTGCGAATCGCCGCACACGATGGTCATGCCGGGCTGGGTGAGGCCAAGAATGGGCGCGAAGGCGTGGACGATGCCCTGGTCGGCGTCGCCCAGCGGATGCAGCCGCACCCCGAACTCCTTGCAGTTCCTTTCCAAGGTGCTCAGCTGCACCGCGGAGGTCTTGTCCGGATTGGGCTTGTCGATGTCGACCGTGGGCGTGTTGTGGTCCTCGGTGGCGATGAGCAGCTCCGGATGGCGGGGCCGACGACCGGCCAGCCGCAGCCCCTCGAACGCCTGTGGGCTGGTGACCTCGTGCATGAGCATGAGGTCGATGTAGATGAGGTCGGGCGCGCCGTTCTCTCCGCGCCGCACCAGATGATCGGCCCAGACCTTCTCGGCGAGTGTGCTTCCCATGCGTGCTCCTTCGACGCGGGCCTAACCCGCGGACGATCCGGTCGCGCCGATGCGCGAACCGCTTCTTCCCCCGAGTATGGGCAGGGGTGTCCATTCGCGGACTTTTGCGTTTCAGCATATGAGATGACATAATCCGGCTATGACCTCACCGACGCCGCACATCAATCAGACCACGGATGCCAGAGGCCGCGTCTCCCCCACGGGCGAGGACGCGACGGGACCCGGTGAAGGCCGGACGCCAGGCGAACCGGGGTCCGCCGCCGATCCCTTCGCCCCCCCAGGACCGCCCGCGCCCCGTTCGGGGGCCTTCCGCGACGAGGAGGTCCAGTCCGTAGTCTGCGTTCCGTAAACGACGGTGAAGATCCTCCACTCGCCGGAGTTCGGCCCCGCGACGCTCCGCCACCTCGCAGTCTCGACCGGG